>DATGMS010000098.1:0-6220 GCA_035307285.1 Cyclobacteriaceae bacterium | reverse complement strand
CTACGGGTGATTTTATAGTGGCTGTGTTTGAAATTACTAGCTATTTCCTCGGTGTAGCGTAAAGTAATGTCTTCAAGGATAGCTTGGTACTTTTCCTTCTGTTGGCTCTGCGTTAACGTAAGATCGGCGGTAATGGCCACTAAGGAAGATTTCACCTTTGTCCAGAAAGCCGACTCATCATCCGGGTCTATTAGCCAAGGATTTTGTTTGATGCGCAGCCTTTCCCGATAGAGCGTCGTCTCCAGCTCTTCCTTTAAAGCATCAACACTGTTCCCTGTCTGGGCAAGGATTTTGTCGCGGCTGGCATCAGCTACCTTGTTAATAAATTCTTTCCGGTTTTTACTCAATCTTACGATAGGCCATTCATCCTTTTTTGGAAGAATGGGTTCGTATTTGTGTTTGATATAATTGTCAGCCAAGGGTGAGGTTGTTTTTCAGCTCAAATATAAGGAAAAAATGGTGGTTGGGGAGAAGGGGAGGATCAAGTAGCAAATAGGAGTACCGAGACAGTAGGTAGTATCAAGATGTAAGTACAAAGTACAAAGTAAAAAGAACATAGAACAAAGCAACTTCCAACTTCCTATCCCCTAATAATCCCGTCTCCATTTTGCCAATGAAGTAATACATCGTATTATTGCACCAAGATATATCAATGAGCCTAGATCTAAAGCAAATACAATCGCCGATAGCCACTGAAATGGCTGATTTTGAGAAGAAGTTTCGCTTTTTTATGAAAAGCAAAGTTAAACTTTTGGATCACATCACCAATTACATCGTCCGGCGAAAAGGGAAGCAAATGCGCCCCATGTTTGTGTTTTTGACCGGAGGTGTAGCCGGAGGAATTTCGGAAGCGACTTATCGTGGCGCAGCCTTGATTGAACTGTTGCATACGGCCACCTTGGTCCATGATGACGTGGTGGATGATGCCAATTACCGCAGGGGATTTTTTTCAGTCAACGCCCTTTGGAAGAACAAAATTGCCGTTTTGGTAGGCGATTATCTGTTGTCTCGAGGTCTGCTCCTTAGTGTCGACAATGGGGATTTTGAATTGCTTAAAATCGTGTCACATGCAGTGCAGGAAATGAGCGAAGGGGAGCTTCTCCAGATTGCTAAGGCAAGGAAGCTGGACATTACCGAAGAAGTTTACTATACCATCATAAAAAAGAAGACCGCTAGCTTGATCGCTTCCTGCTGTGCGGTGGGTGCCGCCACCGCCGATGCCACGGCAGAAACCATCGAGAAAATGAGGGACTTTGGAGAAAAAGTCGGGATGGCATTTCAGATCAAAGATGATCTTTTCGATTATGGAAAAGATGAAATCGGGAAGCCGGTAGGCATTGATATTAAGGAAAAGAAGATGACCCTGCCCCTGATATACGCCCTCAGTCACGCCTCATGGATGGAGAAGAAAAAGATTATTTATCTGATTAGAAACCGGAATGAGGATAAAAGAGCCGTCAATGAAGTAATTGAGTTCGTGAAAAATTCCGGCGGCCTCGATTACGCACAAAAGGTGATGATGGGATTTTATAGCGACGCCTTGGATATTTTGAAGAGCTTCCCTGATTCCGAGTACAAGAATTCCTTGAAAGATTTGGTCAGCTTCACGATTGAGCGCCAGAAATGATTGCGGTTCAATTTATTTTTAAATCTATTTCAAATTCCAACGTTTAAGCAGGGAGTCCATTAACCATAATGGCTTATTTTTTTTAAAAAAATATCTGCGAGAAAATTCCCCACTAAAAAATTTAACCCGTTGACACATACACCTCTGAAAGTGGATTTCATGTGCGGATTTATTAATTTTATCCAAAAGTCCCTGTTAAAACCATAAATAATATCCTGTTTTTTTATGAGATAAATACTTGATTTTGATCAGTTAAGGTCTGGATTTTTTACAGATTTAGTTGCTTTCTATTAAAATATTGGTACTTTTATTGAGAAGTGGTAAAAAGTGGGGGAAAGTGGTAGATTCTGTGGGTGGTTTTATTACTTTTGTATTTCAAGGCAGCTCCTCAAATAATAATGGCAAGATTCACCGGTGAGTACATATGTAAGCTTGATGCCAAAGGACGTCTCGTACTGCCTGCCAAGTTAAAGGCAGCCATACCGGAATCCAATGGAAGTGAGCTTATGATGATACAGGGCTTTGAGCCTTGCCTGGTGCTATATACCATATTGGAATACAACAAAACCTACAGCAAAGTGGCTGGGTTGGATGAGTTAAAGAAGGAAGACAGGAATATTCAAAGGAATTTCTTTCGAAGAAACATAGATGTGGAGCTGGATAATACAGGAAGGTTTATCATTCCCAAACACATGATGCAGGCGGTTAGAATAGAGAAGGAAGTAAAAGTGGTGGGAGTAGGCAATAGAATGGAAGTATGGAACCCGGAAGTGTTGGAAGAATATATTTTAGATAGTGAAGAACTGTCTGATCAGGTACAAATGGCTGTGACGAAACAATGAGTGAACAAACTTATCATATCCCTGTGATGCTGGAACAATGTATCGAAGGACTGGCGATCAATCCCAACGGGATCTATGTGGATCTGACCTTTGGTGGGGGAGGGCATTCAAGGCAGATACTCAAGCGTCTTGACAAGGGCCGTCTGTATGGGTTTGACCAAGATAAAGATGCATTGGCCAATGTGCCAGAAGATCCCAGTTTTACTTTTGTGCAAGCCAATTTCCGTGATTTGAAGAGGTATTTGAGACTGTACAAAATAAACCAAGTCGATGGGATTTTGGCTGACTTGGGGGTGTCTTCCCATCAGATAGATGTTCCGGATAGAGGGTTTTCAACTAGGTTTGATGGAGAGTTGGACATGAGAATGGATACCTCGGCGACACTGACGGCCAAATCTATCTTGGGTAGTTCTTCAGAAGCAGAGCTTCACAAGATCTTCGGCATCTATGGAGAAATCAAAAATGCAAAAACGTTGGCGCAGGTGGTGGTTTCGGAAAGAGTCAATAGACCTTTCAACACCATTTCGGAATTTAAGGATGTTCTAAACAGATTGGCGCCTAGAGGTAAGGAATTCAAATATTTTGCCCAGGTGTTTCAGGCACTCCGGATTGCAGTAAACGATGAGATGGGCGCGCTAGAGGAAATGCTGGTGCAGGCAACAGAGCTGTTGAAGCCAGAGGGTAGGTTGGTGGTGATGAGCTACCATTCATTGGAGGACAGACTGGTAAAAAATTACATGTCTAAAGGGAAATTTCAGGGAGAGGTGGAAAAAGACTTTTACGGAAACGTACTCCGCCCCTTGGAGCCAGTGGTGCGCAAAGCAATCAAAGCCGATGAGGAAGAATTGTCCAAAAATAGCAGGGCGAGAAGTGCCAAGTTACGGATAGCTAAAAAACTTTAATATGGCTAAGAATACTTACAGGAAGAAAATCAAACCCGTTGGGCCACAATCGCCAAGCAGATGGAACTTGTTTAGGTGGATTGAAGAAAAAACCAATATAAACGGAATATTGGGAGAGGGGATTCCCGTCAAATTGGTGCCGCCACTTTGCTATGCGGCTTTTTTGGCACTTGTCTATATTTGGAGCAATCACAGTGCTGAAAACACGATTAGAAAGATAGAAAAGGTCCAACAGGAAGTGGAGGATATCAGAGCTGACGTAACCACCCTGGAGGCTGCGTACATGTACAGCAGTAAACAGTCAGAAGTAGCCAAGAAGGTGATGTCTCTGGGCATATATGAAATTGAAGAGCCACCCTTGAAGATTATAGTTAAATAGTGAACATTAAAAGATCCATATTATTTAGAGTAAGGATTGCCTTCTTAATGATGGCACTTTTTGCGGGTGCTATATTTTATAGGATTACCCAAGTTCAGTTTGTAGAAGGAGATAAGTGGCGGGAAATGTCGGATAACATCAACCTGCAGTATCGAGAGGTAAATGCTACCCGGGGAAATATTTATAGCGGGGACGGAAGCCTGTTGGCTACCAGTCTTCCTTTTTATCGGGTGGTATTAGATCCCTCGATTGCCAAAAATGAGGTATACAAAGCGGGCATCGATTCCTTGGCGAATTTGCTTTCCGGTTTTTATAAAGATAAATCAGCAGCTACTTACAAGCGGATGATCAATGATGCCCGCTTGAACGGGAAGCAGTATTTGATGGTCAACCGTCGTCAAATCGGCTATCAGGAAAAATTAAGGATGATGAGCTGGCCTATATTCAGAGAAGGCCGGATGGGTGGAGGGGTTATTTTTGAAAAGATAGACCGCAGGTACCGCCCTTTTAAATCGTTGGCGGGAAGAACCGTAGGATTTCTCAATGAAGACGATTACGGTGTAGGATTGGAATACAGCTTTAATGAGCAGCTGCAAGGTAGAAACGGGGAGGCGCTGTTCCAGAAGATAGCAGGAGGATCCTGGAAGCCTGTGCATGATGCCCAAGATGTCAAGCCTGAGGACGGTTATGATGTGGTGACTACATTAGATGTCAATATTCAAGACGTGGCCGAGTCCGCCCTTTTGAGGCAGTTGATCAACAAGAATGCTGAGTTCGGAAGTGTAATTGTCATGGAAGTGGCCACGGGGCACATCAAAGCTATCACCAACCTCCAGAAAAACAAAGATGGTAATGGCTACGGCGAATACTATAATTTCGCTGTGGGTGAGCAGGGATTGACTGAACCTGGATCCACCTTTAAATTACTTTCTATGCTGGCATTGCTTGAAGAAGGAGCAATCAGCTTAAAAGACACCGTGGAGACGGGTGATGGTACCTATAAATTCTATGACCGAACCATGAGAGATGTGAAGCGCGGCGGATACGGAAAAATGACGGTGCGGGAAGTTTTCGAAAAGTCCTCTAACGTGGGAATATCGAAGCTTGTGAATGAGCACTTTGGCATCAAGCCTTCACAGTACATGGAATATGTGGAAAAAACAGCTTTAAACAAACCCATTGATTTTCAACTCAAAGGGGAAGGAATTCCTTATTTCAAAAAGCCCGGGGAAAAACATTGGTACGGCACCACCTTACCTTGGATGTCTATCGGCTACGAACTTAAAATAACCCCGCTTCAGACATTGACACTGTATAATGCCGTAGCTAATAACGGGAAGATGGTAAAGCCAATGATAGTTCAGGGCATTTCCAGAGGAGACGTTGTCAAAGAAAGGTTTGAGACAGAAGTCCTAAGGAAGCAGATCGCATCAGACAAAACCATCCGGGAACTTCGTTCACTTTTGGAGGGGGTAGTGGAAAATGGTACGGCAAGGAACATTCGAAATGACAATTATAAAATTGCAGGCAAGACGGGAACTGCCCAGAAGTTGGTAAATGGCCGTTATACCCAAAAATATTATGCGTCTTTTGCCGGATATTTTCCGGCCGACCGGCCAAAGTACAGTGCGATTATCGTTATCGATAGCCCTAATGGTTTTAATGCTTATGGAGGGGATGTATCGGCACCGGTCTTTAAAGAAATTGCCGACAAAATCTACTCGCAGGATCTTGAATTGAACCAAGGGAAAGAAGCCTTGCCTTCTGAGAAAAAATCGAAGGATCTCCCGCAGCTAGACTTTCCCTTTATCCAGGCGGGTATGGCTGAGGAACTGCAGCTGATCTGCAAAGAATTTGGTCTATCTAACCAATATGATGGGGAGGAAAAGTGGGTGAAGTCGAGCTTGGTTGACCAAAAGATCAATTGGAAAGCCAATAAAGTAGATGATTTGCAAGTCGTGCCGGATGTCACTGGAATGACGTTGCGGGACGCACTATATATATTGGAAAATAAGGGATTAAGGGTGCAGTACACGGGACATGGCAGAGTGAGAAACCAGTCCTTATCGGCAGGGGCTTCCATTCCCCAAAACGGAATCATAAAAGTAGTATTGGGATAATGAGGGTATTGAAGGACATATTGTATAAGGTTTCGCTCGTTTCTACCAATGGGGACATGGAAGTAGAAGTGGAGAATATTGTCTTTGACAGCAGAAAAGTCTCTAAGGGCTGTGTGTTCGTAGCCATGGGAGGTACCCAGGTAGACGGCCACCAATTCATCGATCAGGCGATTGAAAAGGGTGCTGCGGCCATTGTATGTGAAGTTCTACCCTTAGATAAAATCGACGGAGTTACTTATGTCCAAGTCGTCAGTGCTGCCAAAGCGTTGGGCATTATAGCATCGAACTTCTATGACCATCCCTCTCAAAAACTCAAAGTTATCGCCGTTACGGGGACAAATGGTAAGACT
>DATGMS010000097.1:0-3455 GCA_035307285.1 Cyclobacteriaceae bacterium | reverse complement strand
TTAAAAGAGGACGCATCTGATGCCATTGCCCATTTAAAGAAGTTTCCCTTCGTGAACCAGCGGAAGATAGGTGTGATGGGGCATAGCGAAGGGGGTATGATCGGCTGGATGTTGGCGGCTGAAGACAGCAACCTCAATTTTCTTGTGACGCTAGCACCGCCCGTACTCCCCATAGACGAGTTTATGGAGCAGCAGACGCTGGATGTCCTGAAATCCAGCGGGGCAAGCCAGGAAATAATTGATCAGCGGTTGACGCTGAATAAAAAAGTGTATGCGACCGTTAAAAGTACGGATAGTTTTGAAGACCTGGAAGGTAATCTAAAAGGGATGCTTAAGGGGCATCTTGCTTCTTTGGGGGTGGAGGACTCGGCCCTGGAAACGGAGACTACCAAGATTATGGAGGTTTTTGGCCCCACCCTTACACCATGGTTTTATGTATTTTTAAAGTTTTCCTCCCAGCCTTATATTGATCAGATCGAAATTCCTGTATATACGGCATTTGCCGGGAAGGATATCCAGGTCCATGCATCTTCAAATGCACATGCACTCCGGGAAATGACTTCTGATCAGCCCGATTTATTTAATATTGTCACCTATCCTGACCTCAACCATTTGTTCCAGACGGCCGAATCCGGGAGCATTGCAGAATATGCCACCAATCCTGAAACATTTAACGAAAAGGTTTTGGAAGACATTGCTCGCTGGATTAAACAGTTGAAATAGCGGCTAGAAGCTGGGGTATGAATTGCCTTAGCATGAAGCCAGTACGAAAAGGTTTTGATCTGTATTAACAAAATCCATTATTTAAATTCTGTCTAAACTAATTATTATTATTTAGATCAATCCTAAATTTCGAAAACGCAAAACTCAAAGCTGTGGCTTGCGTTTGAATAAGTAAACCAAAAAACAAAAAGCCATGGAAACCAACGTAAATAAAACATCTGCAGTTATGGAATGTCCGGTCTGCCATGCTTCGGCAGTCGAATCATGTAAAAGCCCGGAAAAAAAGGCATCAAAGGATTGCCCTAGGGTAAAATAAAAGAGAGAGCAAAAAGCTCTCTTTTTTATTTGCTTATATACCTCTCTGCACTCTAAGCCAGGCATTGCGTTTTTTTAAAGTATTATTGTCATGGCATGGTTTCTGATCCTTACCCACTCTAGGTTTTTTCTCTTTTTAAATACACAACATGACACAATCCAAAGACTATAGTTTATTTAATGATGTTAACGGGTTCGTAGACAATGCGGTCAGCCATCTGAATTTACACCCCGGATTGGTGAGCCTTATCAAAGAATGCAATAGTGTGTACCAATTCAAATTTCCCTTAAGGCACGAAGACGGAACTTATGAAGTGCTCACAGGCTATCGCATACAACATTCCCATCACAAGCTACCGGCCAAAGGAGGGATAAGGTACAGTGAGTTTGTTAATGAGGATGAAGTGAAGGGGCTGGCGGCATTGATGACTTATAAATGTGCCTTGGTAGAGGTGCCTTTTGGAGGGGCTAAAGGAGGCGTGAGTATTGATCCCCGAAGGTACACAGTCGACCAACTTGAGCGGATTACAAGAAGATATACCTCTGAGTTGATCAAGAAGAACTTTATTGGCCCCGCCATAGATGTACCTGCTCCAGATATGGGAACAGGTGCAAGAGAAATGGCTTGGATAGCGGACACTTACCAAGCCTTCAATCCATCTTCCATCAACGCCAAAGGTTGTGTAACAGGCAAGCCGCTCTCCCAACACGGGATCGCTGGGAGGAATGAGGCTACTGGGATGGGGGTCTATATTGGAATTAGGGAAGCGGTGAGCATTAAATCTGATATGGAAGCTCTTGGCTTAAGAACTGGGCTAGAGGACAAGAGAATTATTATCCAAGGGTTGGGTAATGTGGGATTTCATTCTGCGCTTTATCTACAGCAGGCGGGGGCGACCATTATAGGAATTGCGGAATGGAATGGGGGGATCTGGGATCCCAATGGAATAGATGTGATGGACATAAAAACCCATTTGACAGAAAACAAAGATTTCAAAGGCTACGGCAAAGGAAAATTTATCGAGGATGGCCGGGAACTACTCACTTATCCCTGCGACATCCTCATACCTGCAGCACTCGAAAATCAGATCACTGCAGCAAATGCCCCCCACATCCAAGCTAAAATTATCGGTGAAGCGGCCAATGGGCCCGTGACCCAAGAAGCAGCTAAAATTTTGCTAGACAGGGATATTATGCTTATCCCTGATATGTATCTGAACGCCGGAGGGGTGACAGTTTCCTATTTTGAATGGCTGAAGAATCTTTCCCGTGTGTCTTTCGGTAAGCTCGAAAGACGCTATGAAATGCAAAAGTTTAAGCTATTGCTGGATAATATTGAAAAGGCTACTGGGGATCTTTTTACGGATGATCAAAAAAACCAGATTGTCAAAGGAGCCAGTGAAAGGGATCTTGTGATCTCCGGCTTGGAAGATATTATGGTGTCTACCTATCACAGGATGAATGAAACCCGACATCAAAAGCAGTTAAAAAGCCTAAGAACGGCGGCTTTTATACTCGCTATGGAAAGAATCTCAGTGAGCTATCTGGATCTCGGGATATTCCCTTAAAAAGACATAAGATGGGAGAACTAAGATATTAGATTAGACAAAAGACGCAAAATTTAAAGCCTTGCATCTTTTGTCTATTGTCTTATATCTTCAATTCATCCAGGTAGCCCAAGGAATTCGGCTCAAAATCAGGATGAAAGCAACTCCGTAAAACAGGTAGATAGTTCTGAACCGGTTCGTGCTGTTGGTGAGTTTTTTGGCTCTCGAGTAACCGATCGTGACCAATGCCACAGCAATCAGGTTGATCAAAGGGTGTTCCACAGCATAAAGTCTGGCAGTCGCATCACCCATCGTTTCTCCAGAAAGATTGGAGAAACCCAAAGGACTTACAAAGTATAAAATAATTGCAAAAAGGAACTGAATATGCGCGGGGATCAAACCTATCAACCCAAATTTCCGATCCCGGTCCGTAAATTCTCTACCCGATAAAGCCCCGACCATTGCGTAAATCACACATACAAGTAATCCCAGAATTACTAAATAAGCCAAACCTGAGTGAAGATGAAGTATTCCCGTGTACATAATCGATATTTTTTAATTTAAATAGTAAGCGATGCTCAAATTACCGCAAAATCTTCCAAATTAGCTGATTTTTAATTAAAAAAAGTATCCGCATGTTTGTCTTTAGGCTCTGTGATAATGATTCTGCTCCATGGCCTATCTACGGTCGTGCGGAGCAGATTCGGTCTTCTGGCTTCCTTCTTCTTCTTTATTTCCCAACAAGTATCCGAACACCTCCAGACTTTCCACATTCTTAAAGATAACATTGAGCATACCCACAATGGGAACCACCAATATCATCCCGATAACGCCCCATACCATGTTGGCTAACACGACGATCACGATGAT
>DATGMS010000096.1:0-16376 GCA_035307285.1 Cyclobacteriaceae bacterium | reverse complement strand
CAAAACAGAAGCTTCAGGAGGAATAACCGCAGAAACCCTGTTAAAGGTGGCTGAATGCGGCGTGGACTTCATATCTGTCGGCGAACTGACCCATCACATCAAAAGTATGGATATAAGCCTCAAGGCGGTTTAACTTTTTTTTATACACCTTAATAAGGGTAACTTAATCAAACCATCATAAATGAAAAATTGTTTTATAGTCTTCTTTAGCCTGATATTGATGTCACAGCAATGTAAGGATCCGGCACAAAAACAAAATGCTTTGCTTGAAGTTGAAGATTGTGTCGACCCTTCTAAAATTAATAAAGATGCCGCATGTATCATGATTTATAGACCAGTTTGTGGATGTGACAACATCACCTACTCCAATGATTGCGTTGCCCAAAATCAAGGCTTGTTGACCTGGACAGAAGGAGCATGTGGCGACTCCAGCGACAGCAGCTCCATTGACGAGAAACTTTGATCCAGTTCCTTCACACATCTTACAATTAGATTCACTGCATTGTAATAGAATACCTGATCAATGCGGTCATAGGTATCAGTAGCCTTATGATAATCTTTATGGTCTTCTACTCCAAAATAAACAAAAGGAATTCCCTTTTCGTGAAAAGCTGCATGGTCAGAAGCATTGGTCCAGTCGTCAGCCCCCGTACCAGGTTTGTCATGTCCCAGCCTTAGGGTGACCTCAGCCTCTTTGGAAGCCCTGTCGAGAGAAGATATCAGCTGCGGATAATGGTAGGTGCCTGCAGCGTACAACTCGTTCTTTTCACTCCTACTGATCATATCAAGGTTAATGTTAAGTAACACGTCCTCCAGAGGAAAAGGAAAATCCCTTACCAGTGCCCTTGCTCCCTGCAATCCCATCTCTTCTCCATCCAAGGCTGCGAACAAAATCGATGTTTGGGGCTTGTTTTTGGAGAAATACTCAGCCAAAGCTAAAAGTCCTGCTGTTCCGGAAGCATTATCATCCGCTCCGTTAAAAATTTCTTCCTCCTTTGTCCCTAGGTGATCATAATGGGCGGTGATGACAATAAGTTTCTTGCTCTGCTCTCCAGGAATAAATCCAATGATATTAGTTGCCTTTCCTACGACACCCCCCTCGCCTCGTCTTTCCTTAAGGTCAAAGAACTGGCTGTAATCCCTGAACTGACTTGTTAAACCCAAATTTGCAAACCGTGTCTTTATATACTCCTGGGCCTTTCTGCTTCCCTCCGTAAGAGGCTTTCTGCCTTCCAATTCATCTGAAGCCAGATATTCGATATCCCTCAGGAGTGAAACCCTGTCGCTCTCTTGAGCAAATAAAATGCAGGACACGGAGAGGAACAAAAGGAAAAGCAAGACGCTTCGCTGAATCATATGAAATAAAATTATAATGCGTTTTGTATATTGGTGAAATTAGCAAACTTTGACAAATCGGTTGCCAATTTGCAAAAGAAATATTGTTCCAGCTCATTACCCTGAAATTAGGTGATAAGGTTTTCCTAAGAAAAGATGATTGACAAGAGATTCAAATGATTATAAATACGTTACAATTAAAATAATTTAAGATTTAAACGATGAAATATATCGGTGTTTTACTTTTTGTTGTCCTGTCAGCATTTCCGGGCTTGTCTCAAACTGGGGTTCTGGATGGATTTTTGGATGGAAAATCGGCAGTGTTGATTTCGGCTTCGCCTGCGGGCAAGCCCGTGTTGTCATGGATGGATTTGGCCGAAGACCTCCATGGAGCATTAGTAGCGGCTGGTGGAGATCCCGTTTCCTACCATGAGCTGGAAGATATCGTCATTTCTGAGGGCACGCAGGCTGCTTATGCCGCCTCCTTTTCTCAACGCTTGATCAAAAATGTAGTAGTCATCACCAGAAAAGACAACGCAGAATTAGTTATTCATATTATGCCATTTTCGCAGGATAAGACCATGGTGTCTCCGGGCTCGGCTTGGTCTGCTTCAGCGAATAATCTGGAAGAATTTAAAGAGAGGATCACGGCTATAGGCCAAAACCGAAAATCAAACAACTTTTTGGTACTAGAAGTCCCGGAATTTGCCTCTGGAAATACCGCTGCACAAATACAGCAAAGTTCTGAAGCATTTCTTCCGAGAAATCCCCTGAATCTTGATGTTTTTAAATTAGGAGTAAGGTTATCCGGAGCGGGCACCGAAGCTGGATTTTTGACCACCTTCAGATACGACCTGTTGGGAAAATCCCAAGAGCAGATTATGGCAGAACAACAGCGAGAAAGAAGCGGCTTGGAGAGTGTCTTTAAGGAAAACTATCCCTATCAGGTAGAATTTCTTACCGAGCCCCGCACCGACGAGGCTCTAATCAAAGACCGGGTGCAGTTTGTGTTGATGCGTATGGAAGGCAGAGAGGGTGATTTAATGGAAAGAATGGGGCTGGAAGTAAACGAATCACTGGACACGCAGAGATTTGTCATTAAATACTATATTAAATTCTTGGTGAGGAACGAGCTGTACATCGGTCCCTTGTGGGATGCAGATCCCGATTGGAATACTGCCCTCACCGATTTCCTTAGAAATTTACAAAAGTAAACCTTCTGGACGTCAATAAAACAGCCGGTGAATTTTCATCGACGTCCGTCTTCCTAAGCCATACAATACAAAAAAAGGTATATCCAATTGGATATACCTAAACCACTCCAGATTTTAGTTGATTAAGGTGATTAAACAACTTAAAGGTGTGATTATTTATCTATAGAGCCTACCACACGCTTCATGAACGCATTCATGGCCTCCTTCTTATCCATCCCTTCTTTGACCATTTTATGAACCTCAAGGGTACCGTAAAGGTTCGAAAGCAGTTCACCCATCACTTCTATTTCCGTGTCCTTTAATGAAGCTATTTCGGTCATTGATTCCAACAGCTCGATGGTCTCGTTGACCCAATCTTCATCGTTTTCTTCTATGAATCCCAGTACGTGCTTAATTATTGGCAATCTCATTGATTAGGTCTTTAAGGATTTCTTCTTTATTTGTTTGCGTCTGATTAACTAATTTACCACCCTTAAAAGCAGCAAAAGTAGGTAGATTTGTCACCTCGGCCAGTTTTCTGGATCCGGGCAGTTTTTCTGCATCTACATATAAAAATCTAATATCTTTGAAATCCTTACTCAACCTCTTCATTTTTGGCTTCATAATCCGGCAGTTACCACACCAGGTTGCCCCGTATTGAACGATTACCAAATCATTTTCGGCTACTACTTCCTCAAGGTTGTCTGTTTCTAATTCTTGTACCATTGTATTTTATATATTTATGTATAAGCAATTACAAAGATAAAAACTATCTTATTAACAAACCAATAGAAAAAATCTATCACTGATTGACGCTGCTGTCATATAATTCCGGGTTTGCGAGTGGAATCAATGCAAGAACCACCGCCTGTCTGTAAAGATCTCTCCTATCTACGATGCCTCTTGTTAATAATCCCACAGCGCCTCCTTTTTGTTTTGAATTGACGGAAGAAAATACCTGATCATCGGCATCACCCAATTCCATCCCCCCTTTTAGCAGGTCGGTAACTCCCGGCGGCAAAAAAAACGAGCCGGTCTTCGCACGTCCTGCCCTCCCAGTTCTGTCCAGAATGACAATCCACGCAAATGAGGTAAAATCGGCGTCCATTTCACTCACCCCCCCTTCGATACCCACCCAGAAATCGGCTTCCGGAAAAGCTGTTTTACAATTGCTAGCTCTATTGAAGGCACCTGCATAGGTTTCCTTATCTCCAAAAGGCTGACTGTTTACACCTGAATCCACATCCAATCCCTGTACCAGAAAACCATCACCATAGGTGAGGTGAAAGGCTTCCTCTGTACACAGTATTTTAACAGGATTTTTACTTCCTACAATCACTAACTGCCTTCTCTGCTGTTCCTGTAAATTCTTTCTTTTTGGAAATACCATTTTATAGTTATTAGAGAATAAGAGATAGGTATGTTAGCGCCTTGGATTAAGCCATGTTATGGAAAACATGGTTCACATCATCATCTTCTTCCATGCGCTCAATCATTTTGTTTACCTCTTCCTCCTGTTCCGGGCTTAATTCAGTCGTGGACATAGGGAACCATTCAAATTCTGCGCTTGTAACCTCTACATTCATATCTTCCAACGCCTTTTGCATATTTCCAAAATTCCCGAATTCAGTATATACAAAAATTTCGCCTTCGTTTTCCGCAATTTCTTCCAGCCCAAAATCAATCAGCGAAAACTCAAGTTCCTCTAAATCCAAATCTCCTTTGGGAAAGCGAAACACCGCTTTTCTGTCAAACATGAAACTTACAGAACCCGAAGTTCCCAAGGAACCGCCGGCTTTGGAAAAATAATGTCTCACATTAGCCACTGTCCGGTTGATATTGTCAGTTGATGTCTCTACCAAAACAGCGATTCCATGGGGAGCATACCCTTCGTATACCACTTCTTCGTAGTCCTTTTCCTCTTTGTTACTTGCTCGTACAATAGCTGCTTCAATCCTGTCTTTGGGCATGGAAGCCCCCTTCGCATTTTGGATAATTGTCCGCAGTCTTGAGTTGCTGTCAGGATCAGGCCCGCCAGCCTTTACCGCCATTACAATTTCCTTCCCTAAGCGGGTAAAAACCTTGGACATCTTATTCCAACGTTTGAATTTTCTCTCTTTTCTGAATTCAAATGCTCTTCCCATATAATTTTATTAAATAAGCCAAGAAACCCTGCCCATCTGATTTTTCGAACAAATATAACTTACAGGCCAAAGATAAAGGCTTGGCAATGCTACTTCTCTTGATGGAATGCAAAACAATAATTAGAGTGTAAAAATAAGAAATCTTTTGGTTCGACGACATCAGCCAACAAAACAAATACCACATAAGCAGATAAAATAGCGCTTCTATTCCTGCAGCTTTAAACTGGAATTTTAACCGTCTATTAAATGTTTCACCCACAAGGCTATTTGATATAGCCACCTCCCTCAACAATTAATAAAATAACTATGGATCTTTCAGGCATGCAACCAATTCCCAATCTTGCAGATACCGTCGATAAGCGAATTGTCATATTAGGAGGAGGCTTTGGTGGTTTAAAACTCGCAAGAAGCTTAATGGGCAAGCGATATCAGGTGGTACTATTGGACAAAAACAACTTCCACCAATTTCAGCCGCTATTCTACCAGGTGGCCACAGCCGGAATAGAACCCAGCGCTATAGTCTTTCCATTAAGGAAAATTTTCCATAACACGCCGAGCGTAATTTTTAGAATGGCAGAGGCACTTAGCGTCGACCAAGTGAACAAAAGACTTTTTACCGATGTAGGGTATATTGACTATGATTACCTCGTACTTGCCCTTGGTGCAGATACCAATTATTTCGGGATGAAGAACATTATGGAAAACAGTACACCCATGAAATCGGTGTCTGAAGCTTTATATATCCGGAACAAGATCATTTCAAATTACGAACGGGCAATTAATACCTCCAACATGGAACTTCGCAAGTCCATGATGAATGTCGTCATTGTAGGTGGAGGCGCAACGGGTGTCGAACTCGCAGGAGCAATGGCAGGCTTAAGGAACAATGTACTGCCTAAAGATTATCCCCAGCTTAACTTTAAAAACATGAAGGTTGTCCTTGCCGAAGCTGGACCAAATCTGTTGGCAGGAATGTCTCCACAGGCCAGCCAAAAAGCTTTCGATTATCTAACGGAATTGGGAGTTGAAGTACTGCTTAATGCAGCTGTTGAAGATTATGACGGCATGACCATAAAAATCAAAGGGCTGGAATCCATCCAAACCCAAACACTGTTGTGGGCAGCAGGTGTTAAGCCCAATCACATCGCAGGTCTTAAAGAAGAACAGATAGCCCGAAGCGGACGGCTAAAGGTGGATGCCTACCACAAATTAATCGGTACTCAGGAGATCTATGCCATTGGGGATCTATGTATACAAGAAACAGCTGAATACCCTAAAGGGCATCCCCAAGTGGCCCAAGTGGCAATGCAACAGGCAGGTAACCTGTCGAACAATTTTATATCCATGCTAGTCCATAAACCTTCAAAAGCATTCAGATATAAGAACTTGGGATCCATGGCTACCGTGGGACGGAAGTTGGCGGTGGTGGATCTGCCCTTTATAAAATTCCAAGGTTTCTTTGCTTGGATAGTCTGGCTATTTGTCCATCTCATGGCCATTTTGGGAGTAAAAAACAAGATCCTTGTCTTTATGGACTGGGCGGGAAACTACTTCTCCTTTGACCCGTCCCTCCGATTGCTGATCAAACCTACATACCGAAAGTCGAAGCATGCCGAAGAAATCTTGGAGGAGAAAAAAGAACGATAGCTATTGCACTTTTAAGGACCATATTTGATGAAGGATGTGGGTAATAGTCAGAAAAAAAAGAAAACGTTCAGATACCCCCCAGCGTCCGAATATCATCTCATAAGTTGTTATTTTAAACAAGACTTCCAGTAGACCCAATCAAAGATGCTTCAGCTAAGCCGGAACGATAGGCACTGAACCGGTTCTCTGGGCTAGCGTATTCGTCGTCTCTGGTACAACAAGGAATAATTTGATCTTTATGATCAATTTATCTATTTCTTTTTGAACAACGAATCCACAAATTCACGGCTATTGAAGACCTGAAGGTCCGTCATTTTCTCTCCTACGCCGATGTATTTCAAGGGTATTTTAAATTGATCCGAAATCCCTATCACTACTCCGCCTTTGGCCGTTCCGTCCAATTTGGTAATGGCAAGAGCGGTTATTTCAGTTACTTTCGTAAATTCAGTGGCTTGTATAAATGCGTTTTGTCCAGTAGAACCATCCAATACCAGCAATATCTCATGGGGAGAGTCATCTATGAATTTCTGCATTACCCGCTTGATCTTACCCAATTCATTCATAAGGTTCACCTTGGTATGAAGTCTGCCTGCGGTGTCGATAATCACTACGTCCGCATCCATATCAACGGCCTTTTTTACCGCATCAAAAGCGACAGAAGCTGGATCAGTATTCATACCGTGGGAAATCACGGGAACATCCACCCTTTTGCCCCATTGGATCAACTGGTCAACGGCAGCGGCTCTAAAAGTATCCGCAGCACCTAACACAACCGATCTGCCGGCCTGCTTGTAATGATAAGCCAGCTTCCCAATGGTAGTCGTCTTTCCCACCCCATTCACACCTACCACCATGATGACATAGGGCTTTTTACCTGCGGGAATCTCGAAATCCGAGAGTTCCTCTTTTTTGTTCTCTTCCAACAAGCTGGCGATTTCTTCCCTTAGGATTTGGTCCAGTTCAGCGGTGTTGATGTATTTGTCACGGGCTACACGGGCCTCTATTTTACGAATAATCTTGATGGTCGTGTCTACGCCCACGTCTGAGGTAATCAGCACCTCCTCCAGTTCATCAAGGATATCCTCGTCAACCTTTGACTTGCCTACTACCGCCTTACCGAGTTTAGAAAAAATATTTTCGTGTGATTTTTGAAGACCCTTGTCGAGGCTCTCCTTTTTTTCCTTAGAAAAGAAATCAAAAATTCCCATAGTTATTCATCAAGTAGCCCCCAATATAACAATAAAATCCCTCCCGGTGAATATCGGGAGGGATCTAAATTATGACGAATGCGATGATTCGACTATTTCTTAAGGGTATCCTGAACCATCGTGGTTGGAACCATTTCTTCTTTGAAGGTATAAGCACCAGTTTTCTCGGACTTTACCGCCTTGATCACTTTAGCATAAGTTACGCCACCTTCTTTTTTCAGGGTTGCTACTACTTTCTTAGCCATATTGTTAAAGTTTAAAAGACTTCCAACCAGCACATAGACTGCCGACGATAGCCCCTACTATTGTTATTTAATTTCTTTATGAACCGTCACTTTCCTCAATATGGGATTGAATTTTTTCAACTCCAATCTTTCGGTAGTGTTTTTACGGTTTTTGGTCGTGATGTACCTAGAAGTACCTGGAAGTCCGCTTGCTTTGTGCTCGGTGCATTCCATAATCACTTGAACTCTGTTACCTTTCTTAGCCATCGCTCTATCTATTTTTTATTGCAGGTAAATTGTTACTTAATAATAATGTTACCCCTATTTTGTGCCTTCTTCAATACCGCACTGATACCCACCTTATTGATTGTCCGCAATGCTTTGGTACAAACCTTCAAAGTGATCCAAGCGTCTTCTTCTGGAATGAAAAAACTCTTCTTGTGCAGGTTTGGATAAAATTTCCGCTTGGTCTTATTATTCGCATGCGAAACATTATTTCCTACCCGTGCCCGCTTTCCAGTTATGTCACAAACTTTTGCCATGATATATGATCTTATAAATTAAAGACGTTTTTATAATTGAGTTTGCAAATATCGGAAGTATTCCCGAATTACCCAAACAGGCGCCGAAAAATAATTGCGTAATTTATTGTTCCTTACTCCTATCCATTTTGTAGGGACAATGCCTACACCCATTTGAGCAGCAATAACCCCTTCTCAGATGATACTGCGCAGTAAAAACCATCAGTCCATTTTCCGTCATATAGTAATCTCCGGGCTGGATTGACAAGGGAACTGTGGGCTTCTTTTCGGCTTTCATGGCATATCAAAGGGTCATTGACTATATTTGTTCTTCGGGGATTTACTTTTTGTCCCCGGATTTTCAGGACAAAACTACACAATTAAATGAGATCCATTAACTCCACCGCACAAGCAATTGATTTGGAAAATAGGTTCGGGGCACATAATTACCACCCTTTGCCGGTCGCGTTAGCCCGTGGAGAAGGAGTTTTCCTTTGGGATATCGAAGGGAAGCGCTATTACGACTTTCTGTCTGCCTATTCAGCAGTCAACCAAGGACACTGCCACCCAAAAATCCTGGAAGCAATGACGCAACAGGCCAGCACCTTGACACTGACCTCAAGGGCTTTCCATAATAACATACTTGGAGCTTTCGACAAGTATGTCACGGACTATTTCGGCTACGAAAAAGTACTCCCAATGAATACGGGGGTTGAAGCCGTGGAAACCGCCCTCAAGATAGCACGCAAGTGGGGGTATGAAGTAAAGGACATACAGGAAAACGACGCCGTAATTATTGTGGCTGAAAATAACTTCCACGGAAGAAGCACCACCGTCATTTCATTCTCCAATGATGTAAACGCAAGGAAAAACTTCGGCCCCTATACGCCTGGATTTATTAGTATTCCCTATAATAATGTAGCTGCACTTGAACAGGTGTTGGCGGAAAATAAAAATGTGGTAGCCTACCTCGTGGAGCCCATACAGGGAGAGGCAGGCGTGTTTGTACCCGATGATGGCTATTTGGCCTCATGTTCATTGCTCTGTAAAGCGCACAATGTACTTCTTATAGCGGATGAAATACAGACAGGCATCGGACGAACCGGAAAACTACTTGCCTGTGAGTATGAAGACGTCACACCAGATATGCTACTTCTAGGAAAAGCACTTTCAGGAGGATTCTATCCCGTATCCGCTGTACTAGCGAATGCACCTGTCATGGACGTCCTGAAGCCCGGCCAACACGGATCCACCTTCGGCGGCAATCCTCTGGGAGCCAAAATAGCCATGGCCGCGTTGGAAGTGGTGAAGGATGAACATCTTCCCGCCAATTCTCTACGCATGGGGAATCTATTCCGTGAGAGGATGGAAGAATTGGCTTCAAAAAGTCCCTGGATCGGCTTGGTCAGGGGAAAAGGTTTATTAAATGCCTTGGTCATCAACGATACTGAAGAAAGCTCCACTGCATGGGAAATATGCTTGGCCCTCCGGGATGCGGGCCTCTTAGCAAAACCGACCCACGGAAACATCATTCGGTTTTCCCCGCCACTTGTGATTACCGAGGAGCAACTTCTGGATTGCTGCCAAATCATCGAAGGAGTATTTGATCGCTTCACTAAAAATTAAGAGCCTTTTTTGAATCAAATACAGGCGGGCTGTTGTTGGTAGTAGGAGTATTATATTTTATATGCATGAATAACTATAATAAAGCTGTCATTTTTGACATGGACGGAGTCATCTGTCACACCAACCCATACCATACCAAAGCTTATCAAAAATTTCTTGCCAAAAGAGGGATCCACCCTTCCGAGGAAGACTTTGTTCAGCACATGTATGGGAAGAACAACCGATACATCCTTAGCCACTTTCTCGAAAGGGAAATCATCGGCCAAGAATTCCTTGATCTGGAAAACGAAAAAGAAGAACTTTTTCGGGAAATTTATGCCCAGGAGATTGTGCCCATAGACGGTTTTTTACCCTTTCTGGAAAATCTCAAAAGCTCCGGCTTCAAGACCGGAGTGGCCACTTCTGCCCCTAGATCAAACTTGGAGTTAATTATGGATTCGCTAGGATTTAAATCTAAAATGGAATCTATATTGGCTAGTGAAGATGTAAAAGAACACAAGCCCGATCCGGAAGTCTACCTGAAGTCGGCGAAAAACCTCAGCATCGCTCCGGAAAACTGTATCGTGTTTGAGGATTCGTTTTCGGGAGTCTCTGCCGCACTAAATGCAGGAATGAAAGTGGTGGGGGTGCTATCCTCACATACCCCCGAAGAATTGCCGCCGTGCGATTTGTATATTAAAGATTATACCGACTTGAATGTAGCACAGATCGAAAACCTTTTGATTTAAACGATTGAATCTTATGTTAAAAAGGCCCAGAAGAAACAGAAAGTCTGCCGTTATCCGATCCATGGTGGAAGAGACCCGGCTTTCTATAAAGGATTTTATTTTTCCTCTTTTTCTAATTGAGGGGATCAACCAAAAAATTGAAGTGGCATCCATGCCGGGCATATACCGGTACTCCCTTGATATGATGCTGCAAGAAATTGAAGCCTGCATGGCTCTGGGCATTATGGCCTTTGATGTATTCCCCGCTTATCCCGAGGACAAGAAAGATAGGTATGCAACGGAAAGCTATGATCCAGCAACCTTTTACCTACAGGCCATTTCAAAGATCAAACAGGCATTCCCTGAAGCATGCATCATGACCGATGTGGCTATGGACCCCTACAGTTCGGATGGCCATGATGGCTTGGTGGAAGACGGAAAAATACTTAATGATGAAACTTTGGAAATTTTGGGCAAAATGACTTTGGCCCAAGCCCAGGCCGGCGCCGATATCATCGGGCCTTCCGATATGATGGATGGACGGGTAGGCTACCTTAGAAACCTGTTGGATAGCAATGGCCATAAAGAAGTGTCTATTATGTCCTATACCGCCAAGTATGCCAGCGCCTTCTACAATCCCTTCCGCGATGCCCTTGATTCTGCCCCGAAATCGGGAGACAAAAAATCCTACCAAATGGATCCCGCCAACCTTCGTGAAGCACTGATTGAAGCGGAACTTGACGTTGCGGAAGGAGCCGATTTCTTGATGGTAAAGCCTGCATTGGCGTACTTAGACGTGATCCATGTATTGAAGGAAAATTTTTCCCTCCCTGTGGCTGCTTATAACGTCAGCGGAGAATATGCTATGATAAAAGCCTCAGCTGAAAGGGGCTGGCTAGACGGGGAAAGAGCCATGCTCGAATCCCTACTCTGCATTAAAAGGGCAGGAGCAAATGTGATTTTAAGTTATTTTGCTAAAGAATTTGCGTTGCTCATAAAATAAAACAAATCCTCCCCTATGTGAAGAGACTGTCCCAACGACAGTCTCTTTTTTTTTCTCTCACCAATTTTAGGAAGTCTATATCCAAGGTGTCTGCCCTCACTATCGCCAGAAAATTACGACGCCGCTTTTTCCTGCTTCTCGCTTGGCCCTGAAGTAGCAAAACTAGGGCGACCCTTTAAGCAGTCTTTATTGTCGAAACACTGAATATTGGTTCATATAGCAACCGACTATCTACCTTAAACACATGTTTTAAATTATCACTGGTTAAAAAAACAACCTATTTTATTAGAAATAATTTAAAATTTCTTGCCAGTAGTTATTTTTTTAACCAGAAATTTCTAGATTTAGACGAATTATAACAATTATCCATTTCCGTTCACCTAACAATTGTCACAACATGAAAAAAACCCATTTACTTATCCTTCTAATATCGCTTTTCACATCGCAGCTAGTCATGGCTCAGGAAGAAGCGGAATCCTCACCGGTGAGCATTTCCGGATCCGTAGACGCATATTATCGCACAAATTTCAATGCTCCGAACAAAGGCGAGTTCGCACAGGCTCCAGGTACTTCGTTTGCCAACCTTCCTGGTTTCGCATTGGGCATGGCCAATATTATTACAACTTATGAGGGGGAAAAAGTAGGTTTTGTAGCCGATTTGGTCTTTGGGCCTCGAGGAGCTGATGCCGTTTTTCTTTCTACCGGAAGCGCTAACATTGTCAATCAACTGTACATGTATTGGACGGTAAACGATGCCTTAACCTTGACTATAGGGAATTTCAACACTTATCTAGGTTATGAAGTCATTTCTCCTACAGGAAACTTCAACTATTCTACTTCCTATATGTTTTCATCCGGTCCCTTTTCACATACCGGCTTGAGGGCTGACATCTCACTCTCCGATAATTGGTCATTGATGGCCTCGGTTATGAACCCGACCGACTACACTGACTTTAACCCTCTTGGCACCTACACCGCAGGATTACAACTAGGCTACGAAAATGAAGGTGGTGGAACATGGTTAAATTTCCTCTACGGCGATCAGGATGGTAAATTGGACGAAGATTACGGCCTCTCCACTGGCGAATCCTCTGGAGGTACCACGTTTCAAGTTGATTTGACTACAGGATATAATGTCACAGAGTCAGTCTATCTCGGTTTAAACACGACCTACCTCACCACCTCGGCGGGCGAATTTTATGATGGATCCACCATCCGCGATGCTGATGGAGATGCAGCAGGTTTTTATGGTGTCGCCGGCTATGTGCAAGCTACAGCTTCGGAAAAATTCGGCATAGGCGCACGTGCTGAATATTTTAGCATTTTCAACGATGGAGGAAGCGCCATCGCTACGGATCCAACGAATGGGGATGGCAATGTGTTGGCAGTTACCCTATCGGGAAATATCAAACCCGCCGGAAACCTGACATTGATCCCCGAGCTACGGTTTGACACGGCACCTGAGGCATCCAGCTTTATAAACCGCAGTCTGGATCCTTCCAAAAGCTTAGCGTCATTCCTCTTGGCAGCGGTATTTTCATTCTAAATTTCGCTTCTGAATCTATTTTATTTCTATAGGGACAAGGGTTTTATTTTAAAGCCCTTGTCCCTGTTTTTTTTTGCAAATTCTTTGCCCTTGGTTTATTTCACAACAGGATTGATCTAATTTTTTGCAAATCAGTGATAATCAGCTCTTTTTTAAAAGCAATTTTATACAAGTCAACAAAGTTAATTCAATATAAAATTTCAACTTTTTAGTAAAAAATTAACTTTTCAGCTGTTTTTTCGAAAACATTTTTGATTCAATCCGTATATAAGATTAAATCATTCACTTAATTAAAATAGTTTATCATGATCAGATTCACATTTATATTGGTGGCAGGGCTTCTTGCCTGCAATGTATCCAATGCGCAATCTCCTCAAGAATTGAAAGGCCCTAAAGCCAAAAATTACAAGCCGTGGAAACAACAGGCGAGGACGGGAACGGTCGCTGTCAAACTACAAGACATCCAACAAACAGGACCTGCATTTAAAAATAAGAAGGCTTGGGAAACGCAAACAGAAAAAGTAAGTGTCTCTTCTGATTTGAGAAGTGGCGAACAGGTGACGGGACCGAAAGCTAAAAACAGGAAGGTCTGGAAAAGAGATTAAGCGTGGACACTTAGAATTTCAAAATCAATTCACTACTTTAAATAAGGAAAAAGCTCAAATATTGAGCTTTTTCCTTTATAATTCCTCTTCTCGCTCCAACATCAAGATGGCATTTTGAGGCACAATAAAATATTTTTCCCCCTCATAAATTACTTCATGGGAACCGTTCAATAAGAAGATAGCCAAGTCTCCTTCCCTTGCCTGTAGCGGAATATATTTAACATTTTCATCTTTGTCTTCCCAGGGCTCATTCTCTTCCAAGGGAATGGGAATAGGATAACCTGGCCCTGTTTTGATAATATAACCCTGCTGCACCCTTTCCTTTTCCTGTACTCCCGGTGGAAGATACAATCCACTGGAGGTTTTGTCACTGGGTTTTTTGAGCCGAATCAAAACTCTGTCTCCGACTATAATTAACTTTCTTAACTTATTCTCGGATGTAATACGCATATCAGATTATTTTAATTGCATAAAAAGAATGGCATCCCAAAAACTGGAACGCCATTCTTAATCATCATTATTTTAAAGGATTATTTCTTCCCCTCGTCATTCACTTCTTCGTAATCAACGTCTGAAACACCGTCACCGGAACCCTCTGATGAGGAAGCAGAGTCGCCACCTGCCGCACCCTGAGCACCTTCACCTTGAGAAGCACTATACATTTCCTGTGAAGCGCCTTCCCATGCCTTGTTCAGCCCTTCCATTGCAGCATCAATTGCCGCAATGTCCTGTGCCTGATGGGCGGCCTTTAGTTTTTCCAAAGCACCATTGATAGCACTTTTGTTTCCTTCAGAAAGTTTTTCGCCAAATTCCTTGAGCTGCTTTTCTGTTTGGAAAATCAAACTGTCCGCTTGGTTCAACTTGTCTATCTTCTCTTTTTCCACCTTATCAGAAGCAGCGTTGGCTTCGGCTTCCTTCTTCATTCTTTCTATTTCGTCTTGGGACAAGCCGGAAGAAGCTTCAATTTTGATTTTCTGCTCTTTGCCGGTCCCTTTATCTTTAGCTGAAACGTTAAGAATACCATTGGCATCTATATCGAAGGTCACTTCAATTTGAGGAACTCCCCTTGGTGCCGGTGGAATATCAGTCAACTGGAACCTACCTATACTTCTATTATCTTTGGCCATAGCACGCTCGCCTTGCAGCACGTGAATGTCTACTGCGGGTTGGTTATCTGCAGCCGTAGAGAAGGTTTCGGATTTTTTAGAAGGAATGGTCGTATTAGACTCAATTAACTTGGTAAACACGCCACCCATGGTCTCGATTCCCAATGAAAGTGGGGTCACATCCAACAATAGCACATCCTTCACTTCTCCAGTCAAAACACCGCCCTGAATCGCTGCACCTATCGCAACTACCTCATCAGGGTTTACACCTTTGGATGGTTTCTTTCCGAAGAATTTCTCCACTTCTTCCTGGATTCTTGGAATACGGGTAGAACCTCCGACCAGGATTACTTCATCAATGTCAGTTGGAGACAAGCCTGCATCGCTCATGGACTTCTTCACAGGCTCCAAAGATCGTTTGATCAGATCTTCAGATAGTTGTTCAAATTTCGCCCTTGATAATGTTCTTACCAAGTGTTTTGGCCCGGTCTGAGTAGCGGTGATATAGGGAAGGTTGATTTCTGTAGAAGCAGAGCTGGACAATTCGATTTTGGCCTTTTCCGCAGCTTCCTTGAGTCGTTGCAAAGCCATTGGATCGTTTCGCAGATCAATGGACTCTTCCGAATTGAACTCATCTGCCAACCAGTTGATGATCACCTGATCAAAATCATCCCCTCCTAAGTGAACATCACCATTGGTAGATTTTACTTCAAATACACCATCACCAAGTTCCAATATAGAAATATCAAAGGTTCCTCCACCCAAGTCATATACCGCAATTTTCATGTCACGGTTTTTCTTGTCCATACCGTAGGCCAGTGCAGCAGCGGTGGGTTCGTTAATAATTCTTTTCACATCAAGTCCCGCGATCTGACCGGCCTCTTTGGTGGCCTGACGCTCAGAATCATTAAAATAGGCGGGGACGGTAATAACAGCTTCAGTCACTTCTTGTCCTAGGAAATCTTCCGCAGTAGTCTTCATCTTTTGAAGAATCATGGCGGACAGTTCCTGTGGAGTATAGGACCGGTCACCGATCTTGATTGCCACCGTATCGTTGGACCCCTGCTCTACCTTATAGGAAGCCTGCTTTTTTTCATCTGATACTTCAGAGAATTTCTTCCCCATAAATCTCTTGACAGAGGAAATGGTATTGGCGGGATTGGTAATAGCCTGTCGTTTGGCAGGATCTCCTACTTTCCTCTCACCGTTACCATTGTCTAAAAATGCAACAATCGAAGGGGTTGTTCTTCTTCCTTCACTGTTCTGAATTACCACTGGCTCATTACCTTCCATTACTGCGACGCATGAGTTGGTGGTTCCCAAATCTATACCAATAATTTTTCCCATTTCTTTTATTTTTTAACTATGTTCTATTCAGTTTCTTATTGATCTTGTGCAAGTCTATTATCAACACATGTGCCAACCGAAGTTCTTGGCATATTTATGTCAGATTGTCAGATTCCCCTCCCCTAAGCGGTCTACCTTTGCCACTTTGAAGTAGACCTCATCTT
>DATGMS010000095.1:0-5584 GCA_035307285.1 Cyclobacteriaceae bacterium | reverse complement strand
GAACATGTCCGGCAAAACCACATTCATGAGAACCTTGGGCATCAATATGGTGCTTGCCAACCTGGGGCTTAATCCTTTTGCCAGCAAATTCCATATCGGCCCTTTCTTGCTATTCACCAGCATGAGAAACACAGATAACCTAGGAGAAAATGTGAGTTCGTTCTATGCTGAGCTGGCCAGGATTCGGAAACTGCTTATCGAAGCGGAGCAGGGACAGCCGGTGTTTTTCCTTCTAGACGAAATCTTGAAAGGTACCAATACCACCGACCGCATCATGGGCAGCGAAGCCTTGATAAGACAACTGACCGATAGCAATTGCAAAGGCATTATCTCCACCCATGACATCGAGCTTAGTGAATTATCCGGCAGAATCCCATCTTTGGTCAACGCGAGTTTCCACAGTGAAATCCAGGAGAACGAAATTCTCTTTGACTACAAAATAAAAGAAGGGCCCTGCCCGAGCTTCAATGCCCACAAGTTGATGGAACTAATGGGTATCAGGTTCGCCTAGTTTGAATTTAACAGATATATCTTCAGCATCCTGTTAATCCAAAAAGCATGAAAAACAACCATATCAATTATGTAGAATTCATGGCTAAGGACCTGGCAGCCATAAAGGAGTTTTATACGCAAGCCTTTGGCTGGAGCTTTCAGGACTATGGGCCCAGTTACGTATCCTTCTCCCATAGCGGCCTGGAGGGCGGGTTTGAGCGATCAGACCACAAAATCGTCAACGGGGCTTTGGTCATCCTTTATCACGATAATCTTGAGGAAGCCAAAAGCAAGATTATCCATGCCAAGGGGATTATCTCCAAAGACATTTATTCTTTCCCAGGCGGAAGAAGATTTCATTTTCTTGATCCTGCCGACAACGAACTGGCGGTGTGGTCGGATAAGTAGAGTATCCTTTGCGATATCGGACCGCAGAAAGAACCAAGAAGCTACTACATCCTACGAGGCAAATTGTTGATGGGCTAGTTAACCTTTAGGCCAGCAGGATCGGAAGAAAGCGAGGATTTACTGCTATTCAAGAAGGGTGAGGATTTATCGCAATGCCTTAGTTGGCATTAATATTGATTTATAATCCCTATATAAATCAATTTTTAACTTTAACCATCAATATCATGAGTTCATTACTTTATATTATCGCGATTATTTTAGTTATCGGATGGATTTTGGGAGCCTTTGTTTATAGTGTCGGCGGACTGATCCACATCCTGTTGGTATTAGCGATTATCGCCGTCTTGTTCAGATTAATCGGGGGAAGGGGAGTTTAGCAAACCTTGCGACTACAAGCTGATTCTTTTATACTCAGCCATATAAACACTGCCCAAGGATGCGGGCAGTGTTTTTGATTTTATGATCCTTTCCCAAGTCACCCGTATTCCAATTATTATTTTATGGAAGACACGAAGATCACCAAAAAAAATAAACTGAATCTTATTACAAATCCGAATTAAGATAATAATTTTGCGCTCCCCCGTTTTATTTCAGCATTGTTAATGCTAACTTTAACGATCAACACTAATAATTTAAGTAAAAGACCAGCATGGGATTATTCGACTTTTTCTCAAGTGATATAGCCATAGATCTAGGAACCGCCAATACACTCATTATACATAAAGATAAAATCGTAGTAGACGAACCTTCTATTATTGCCATCGACAAGACGACTAACCGGGTTTTGGCCGTAGGGAGGGAAGCGATGAACATGCACGAAAAGACGCATGAAAACATCAAGACCATCCGACCCTTAAAGGATGGTGTAATTGCAGATTTTTACGCTGCAGAACAGATGATAAGAGGTTTGATCAAGATGATCCCAGGTCACAGGAAAGGCATGTTTCCGCAATCCCACAGAATGGTGATCTGCATTCCTTCCGGCATCACCGAAGTGGAAAAAAGAGCTGTAAGGGATTCTGCCGAACACGCGGGTGCAAAAGAAGTGTACATGATCTATGAACCTCTGGCAGCAGCCATAGGGATCGGAATAGACATTGAAAAACCTATGGGTTCCATGATCGTGGATATCGGGGGCGGAACCACTGAAATCGCACTTATTGCCCTTTCCGGAATCGTGGCAGATCAATCCATTAGAATCGCAGGGGACACCTTTACCAAGGATATTCTTGATTATATGAGGAGGCAACACAACCTGCTGATCGGTGAACGTTCGGCGGAGAACGTAAAGATTGCCATAGCCTCGGCCTTGACCGAATTGGATGACGCTCCCGACGATTATGAAATCAGGGGAAGAGATTTGATGACTGGAATTCCCAAAGTGATCAAGGTTTCCTATTCAGAAATTGCTTTTGCTTTGGATAAATCGGTTTCGAAAATTGAGGAAGCTGTATTGAAAGCACTCGAAATTGCTCCCCCAGAATTATCCGCAGACATTTATGACAATGGGATTCACCTCACAGGAGGAGGTGCCCTGCTGAAAGGACTTGACAAAAGACTCCACCAAAAAACCAAACTCCCCATCCATATCGCAGAAGATCCGCTAAGGGCGGTAGTGCGTGGGACGGGAGTCGCCCTCAAAAATATAAAAAGCTTCAGAACCGTTCTGATGACCTAATGACTGAATGCAGCGCATTTTATTATTCCTATACCGCCTAAGGGCGTTTCTGTTGTTTGTATTAATGGAGGCAATAGCGATTGCCCTTATTGTCTCCTACAATTCCCCCCAAGGAGCAGCTTTCTTCAACAGCTCCAACCAAGTCACCGGCAGGTTTTTGACACTCCGTGACGACTTTATGGAGTTTTTCTACTTGGCTTCGGCAAACGATGCTTTGGCGGAAAAGAATGCTTCTTTGATTAAAGAACTGCAATATTATAAGAGCCCGCCGGACAGTGTACAGTTGCGACTGGATACTACCTTGCTCAATAATTATGAATTCAGGTCTGCCAAAGTCATCAATAACTCCATCCACCTCAATCAAAACCACCTTACCCTTAACAAAGGTAGAAAACACGGTGTTAAGGAAGGTATGGGCGTGTTCAATGAAGAAGGCATCATCGGCAGAGTAAAAGGAGTATCTGAGAATTTTGCCTCCGTCCTTTCGCTACTCCACACGGAGGTCTTGGTATCCTCCAAGATTAAGAGTACAGATGTCTTTGGGTCTGCCAAGTGGGACGGGAAAGATCCGCAAAAAGCCAAACTGATCTACGTACCTAGGCACGTGGAGATTGAAAAAGGTGATACTATTGTCACCTCGGGGTACAATTCGATTTTCCCAGAAGGAATACATGTCGGCGTCGTGGAAGAAGTGGCTCCTGGAGAAGAGACCAATTATCTGGATATTACCATAAAACTGACGGCTGATTTCAGTAAGCTTACTTATGTTTATTTAGTGGAAAACACCATGCAGCTGGAATTGGACTCGCTGCATGAAGCCTCAGGAACCTTGCCTAATGAATAGTAAAATCATCATATCATCCATCATAAGCTTTTTTGTGTATATCTTGGTACAGGTTTTTGTACTCAAAAATCTCGTGCTGTTTGACGTTGCATTTTGTTTCCTGTATGTTTTTTATCTTCTTCTCTTACCAATAGAAACCAAAACCATTCCCTTGATGCTGATTGCCTTTTCGATGGGCTTGGGAATTGACATGTTTTATGACACCTTGGGATTCCATACGGCGAGTATAGTTGCTTTGGCTTTTGTGAGAAATGCCTGGATAAGGGCCATTATCCCTACGGGCGGCTATGATGACAATGTCCAACCTTCCATCCTAAACATGGGATTCGGCTGGTACTTCACTTATAGCCTTCCCCTGATTTTGCTTCACCATTTTATTTTCTTTTATATTGACAATTTAGGAACAGGTTTATACCTTCCTGTCGTTAACAGAACATTAAGCAGTGCGGCATTTGCCTGGATATTGGGTATAATGATACAGATGCTGTTTTATAAAAGAAGGAGAGGGATTTAATGAACGACAGCAGGCCATTTGTCCTTATCACCTTTATTGTCCTAATCGGCTTGGTCTTATCGGTCAAGCTGTTTATGATTCAGGTGGCGGATGATAGTTTTTTAAGAAGAGCGGAAAGAAACGCCATACAAAGGATCGTGGATCATCCTTACCGAGGGTTGATCTATGACAGGAATAATTCCCTAATGGTCTTCAACAATCCGGTTTTTGATCTCATGGTCATTCCAAAGGAATTTAATGTAACGGACACAGCGCAGTTTTGTGAGCTTTTTGGAATAGAAAAAGAACTCCTTATTGAAAATTACAATGCTGCAAAGCAATATTCATGGGTAAAGCCTTCTTCCCTGATCAAACAGATTTCAAATGAGGATTTTGCCAGGATTCAGGATTATCTAATCGACTATCCGGGGCTTTTCGTAATGACCCGTTCCGTCCGGGCTTATCCCCAGTCGAGTGCCGCCAATGCCTTGGGCTATATCGGCGAGATCAATGCTTCCCAGCTAGAAAGGGACACTGCCAACTACTACCGTCAGGGCGACTATATCGGTCTCAGTGGATTGGAATCATTTTATGAACCCCAGTTACGTGGCAGGAAGGGCGCCAAATACAAAATGGTAAACGTACGAGGGGTGGACAAAGGATCATTTAAAAACGGTGACCTAGATACTGCCTCCATTGCCGGTATCAATATCCAAAGCACCATTGATCTGGATTTGCAGGTATACGGGGAGCTGCTGATGGCGGGAAAACGGGGATCCGTAGTGGCAATTGAGCCTAAAACCGGGGAAATTCTTTCTTTGATCTCTGCACCTACTTACGATCCCAACCTGTTGGCAGGCTCCAAATTTGGGCAGAACTATGCTGTTATGAACAACGATGAAAGCAAACCGCTCTTCAACCGACCCATAATGGCTACTTATCCTCCGGGCTCTATCTTTAAGATTGTGCAGTCCCTCATCGGATTGCAGGACGGTGTGTTGACCCCCAATTCAACATTTGCCTGCAATCGTTCCTTGGTGGCCTGCCATAACCACCCCTCCCCTGTGAACTTGTTTGGAGCGATCAGAAATTCCTGTAACCCTTATTATCACCAAGCTTTCCGGCTGATGATTAATCGGGAAGTCTCCACCAACACTTACAAGGACACCCAGATCGGACTTGACCAATGGAGGGAGTCTGTAATGAAGTTTGGTTTAGGTGTTCGGTTGGGCATTGACATGAACGGCGAGAAAGGTGGCGATGTGCCCGGAAGCGGCCTTTATAACAGAATATATGGAGAAGGTAGATGGAGGTATTCTACCATTTATTCACTTTCCATTGGCCAGGGAGAATTACTGGTTACTCCCTTGCAGATGGCCAACCTAAGTGCCATCTTTGCCAATAAGGGTTATTATTATCCGCCCCACCTTATTAAGGCAGTGGACGGAGATCCTTCGAGAATTCCAGAAAAGTACCGTACAAAAGTGGATGTAGGGGTTGATGCACATCATTTTGACATGGTCCAGGACGCCATGGGAGAGGCGCTCTATGGCACAGCGGCACGCGCGATAATGAAAGATATTGTCATTGCAGGAAAGACTGGCACGGCGCAAAATCCCCAAGGGGAAGACCATTCTGTATTTATTGCTTTTGCGCCCAAAGACGATCC
>DATGMS010000094.1:0-3243 GCA_035307285.1 Cyclobacteriaceae bacterium | reverse complement strand
CGATTTTCCAAGGGCAGGGATTCAAAATCCTGGAGGTGACCCAAGCCTATCCCGGAGAACATGATCCTTTCCGATACCTGGTAATGGAAGAAGAAGGATTGGAACTGGACGGTTCAAGTTACGACGCGGTAATTAATCTTCCTGTCGAGGACTTGGTACTTACCTCAACCACCCAAGTACCGCATCTGGATTTGTTGGGGATCTCTGCAAAAATGGTCGGCTTCCCCAACACAGACCTGATCTCATCCCAAACCATGCGTAAGCATATTGAAGAAGGAAAGGTGACGGATTTAGGGAAGGGTCCCACGGCAAACATAGAAATCCTGGTTGACCTTGATCCAGATTTGACCGTTCTTTCGACTTTAGGGGATAATTTGGAGCAGTGGGCTATCTTGGAAAAGGCCAGTATCCCCCTCATCCTTAATGGAGAGTATACAGAACAGGATCCCTTGGGCCGGGCTGAATGGATAAAATTTACCGGCGCACTGACCGGGAAATATGAAGAGTCAGTTGCAGTCTTTGAGGAAATCGAATCTGCGTATCTTTCCCTTCAACATCTAACCTCCAAGATCCCCCACGATCAAAAGCCGACCGTGCTCAGCGGCATTATGTACAAAGATATATGGTATGCCCCAGCAGCTGAAAACTGGGGAGCTTTATTCTTTAAAGATGCGGGAGCAGCATATATTTTCGAAAACCAGTCCGGAACGGGAAGCTTGCAGCTCAACTATGAATATGTGCTGGAGAAGGGCCTGGAAGCTGACGTCTGGATTGGAGCGGCTGATTTTTCAGATCTTAAAGCCATGGAGAATGCGGATCATCGTTATGCCAATTTCAATGCTTTTAAAGAGGGGGAAATATACACTTACACCCAAAAGAAAGGGGCTACGGGAGGCTTTGAATATTTCGAATTAGGTTATATGCGCCCGGACATTATTTTGAAAGACTTGATAAAAATCTTCCATCCTGAGCAATTGCCGGAATATGAACCCTATTTTTACAAAAAACTAAAATAAGTTCATCAAGAGTAAATTGAGGGTAGAGAAGAAAAACAAGACACGCATTGGAATAATAGGAGGGTTGTTATTGATCTTCGTCCTATTTCTAGTCAATATTTCCATCGGTTCAGTAGCGATTCCTATGGGAGAAATCCTCTCGGGATTAGCTGGTGGGGAAATTTCCCGAAAGTCCTGGGGAATCATCTTATATGATTACCGCATTCCAAAGGCTTTCACGGCTATTTTGGCGGGAGTGGCCCTTTCATTAAGCGGTCTGCAGATGCAGACTTTCTTCCGGAATCCTTTGGCTGGCCCCTATGTCTTGGGGATCAGTTCCGGCGCGGGTCTAGGAGTGGCACTTCTGGTTTTGGGGGGAAGTGCTTTTGGGTGGAATCTTTTGGGGAGCGGAGGATTTGCGGGAATCTGGGGAACCATCATCGCTGCCAGTACGGGAGCCATTTTGGTATTGGTGTTGATGAGCCTGACTGCCTGGAAGGTCAAAGACAGCATGACCTTGTTGATCATCGGCCTGATGTTCGGCAGTGCTACTGGAGCCATTATCAGCGTGCTTTCCTATTTTGGTGGCGCAGAGGAATTGAAGCTGTTTACAATCTGGTCAATGGGTAGCCTTGGAGGAACGTCTAAAGATCAGCTGACAATCTTTTTCATCGCCTGCCTCTTAGGAATAGTTCCGGTTTTGATGTTTGTGAAGTCTTTCAACGCCATGCTATTGGGAGAACGCTACGCGGAAAGCATGGGCGTTAACCTCTATCAGCTTCGATGGGCAATGATTCTTAGCACAGGAGTTCTGGCAGGCAGTGCCACAGCTTTTTGTGGCCCGGTGGCTTTTATCGGAATTGCCGTGCCCCATCTGGCTAGGATGGTATTTCAAACAGGGGATCACCGGATCTTGTTTCCAGCCTCTTCACTTATTGGAGGCGGATTTCTGTTGGTTTGTGACAGCTTGAGCCAGCTGCCCGGCACAGCAGAAACGCTTCCCATCAATGCAGTCACTTCTCTCTTTGGGGCGCCCTTGGTGATCTGGCTCATTCTCAAAAGAAATTTTAGCCGGGAGTTTTGATGGAAAAAAACAAAACCATATTGGAAGGAAGAGGGGTCGCTATCGGTTATCCCAAAGGGAGTACGACCAATTGGATAGCAGAAGGTATTTCCTTTTCACTGAAAGCAGGGCAGTTGACCTGTCTTCTCGGCCCTAACGGCGTAGGGAAGTCAACTTTGATAAAAGCTATTCTGGGCCACAAGATCCCTATGAAGGGAGAGATCCTATATCAGGGTGAGCCGATTAAAACCCTCAACGCACGGGCTATGGCGAGAAAAGTAAGTGTGGTGCTAACGGATCGGATTAGCCCCGGAAACCTTAACGTTAGACAACTCGTCGGCTTGGGGAGAATTCCTTTTACCAATTGGCTGGGTGCTATTGCGGAGGAAGACCAAAAGGTAATTGACTCAGCCATTCAAGAAACCAAGATAGGGTATCTTGCAGATAAAAAAGTAGCTGAACTCAGTGATGGGCAACTTCAAAAAACCATGATCGCGCGCGCCCTGGCCCAAGACGGGGAACTAATGATATTGGATGAGCCTACTGCCCATCTCGACCTTGTAAACCGTTTGGAAATCATGCAGCTGCTTCGGGAAATAGCCCATGCCCGTAGAAAGGCCATCTTAGTGGTGACCCACGATCTGGATATAGCTGTGGAGACAGCCGATAAGTTTTGGCTGATGCCCTGTAGCGGGCCTTTGATAAGCGGCACGCCGGAAGATCTGATCCTCTCAGGAGAGATTAACGAACTGCTGCCCAGGGGCAAGTTTCATTTCAACCCTGCTACTGGGAAAATACAGTCTTCCATCCCCCTTGATGAACCCCATATTGAGGGCCCGAAGGAGGTGGTTCAATGGTTGGAACTTGCCCTGCGAAAAAGAAACCTTGTGGTGGACAAGAAAATTCGCATTACCGCCAGTAAAGACCCAGTCAGCTTTTTGGTAGAAAACGCAGGCAAATCCACCCAAGTAAACACTGTTAAAGAAGTTTTGGATGCATTGATGCCCTGACTTTCCAAGGTCTCGAATTCAGGAAGGTTTTTCAGTACAATTGCTATTATTGCTTTTCAAGAACTTTTAAAAAGCCAGGTTTACGTTTGGTCGGGGCCGAAAGAAGGATAGAGCGTCATTCCCCCGTCAACGTATATCGTGGTGCCTGTAATATAGTCTGCTTCATCAGTAACTA
>DATGMS010000093.1:0-2088 GCA_035307285.1 Cyclobacteriaceae bacterium | reverse complement strand
ACGCTCAAGTCATTTCCTTTCAACTCATTCCAGCTCATCAGGTCATTGACGCTGACCTGGTAGGTCCGTGCAATGGAAAACATCGTTTCTCCGGGAGCTACATTATGTAATTTTGCCCCTGCCGGAACTGCCGATTTTTCCACAAAGGGCACGCGGATCCTTTGTCCCATTTTAAGACCTTCTTTGAGTCCGTCGTTGTTTTGAACAATTTCATTGACGGGGGTCTTATATCGTCGGGAGATGGCAAACAACGTTTCCCTTTCTTCGACCATATGGATTATAAAGGATTGCCCGTTTACTCTTTCTACCCCGACAGAATCCCGTACCATAATTTCAGTGGCATACGAACCGCCTGAAATCATCAACAATCCCACTATTAAAATACTTTTTCTCATGTCACAACTTTTCATTCAACGCTACAAATTTCTCATTTATTTCTTCAAAAACAACTTTTATAATAGTAGGTATTACAATGGCTCAAGGTAAAGGATTTAATATAAATAATGGGAATTGGATAGATAAAAAGTGTTAAATTAATGCTGCAGATGTGGGGTACTAAGCTGAGTAAAACTAAAATATCCGTATCTTTCACTTTAATTTTCACCACATGAGGCATATAATAATTTTGACTTTGCTTTTTTTAACGGCGTTGCCCATTTTGTCTTTTGGTCAAGATGAAACGGATTCATCGGATAACAAGCTCATCTATGTCTTTGACATCAAAGGAGATATTGATCCCAGAATGAACCGGAGAGTAAAACTTGCTTTGGAAGAGGCTAAGGGGATGGAGGCTGCCATGGTTATTATCCATATGGATACCTACGGTGGGGCGGTAAATGATGCCGATGATATACGGACCATGATCCTAGAGTCGACTGTACCTGTACATACTTTTATAGATAAAGACGCTGCCTCTGCGGGGGCACTGATCGCCATAGCCAGTGACAGCATCTACATGGCGCCGGGGGGAAGTATCGGCGCAGCTACGGTAGTTGTGGGAGGTACTGGGGAGGCCGCTCCAGATAAGTATCAATCTTATATGCGGTCTATTATGAGAAGCACGGCTGAAGCTTCGGGTAGAGATCCAAGAATAGCAGAGGCCATGGTGGACGAAAACCTAGTAATAGAGGGAGTAACAGAGGAAGGTTCTGTCGTTACATTTTCGGTTTCAGAGGCAATAAAGTATGGGTTTTGTGAGGGTCAGGTAAGTTCTGTGGAGGAAATACTGGAAAGGCAGGGGATGTCGGACTATCAAATCGTTCGCCATGAGATGTCCACGGTAGAAAATATAATCGCCTTTTTCCTCAACCCCATGATCAGTGGGTTTTTAATCCTGGTGATTTTTGCCGGTATTTATTTTGAGTTGCAAACTCCTGGAGTAGGATTCCCCATTTTGGCGAGCATCATTGCCATTATCCTTTATTTTATTCCCTATTACCTCACCGGGCTGGCGGCAAATTGGGAGATGATCGCTTTTGCAGTCGGGGTGATTTTGATTATTGTGGAAATATTTGTGATTCCGGGGTTTGGGATATTTGGCATTTTGGGCATCACTTTGGTATTGACGGGACTGACCCTGGGGATGCTGCCCAACGACTTCTTTGATTTTACTTTTGTTCCCTCTGGGGATTTGTTTATGGCTTTGGTGACCGTGGTGCTAGCTGCGATAGTAGCAGTGAGCTTGATTTTCGCTTTGGCTCCCAAGATTAACCAATGGAGCATGTTCAAAAAGTTTTCCCTAGCCGACACCCAACAGCGAACCGCAGGATACACCTCCTCTTTTTACAGTGATAGTTTAATGGGACAAGAAGGAGTGACCCACACCCGATTGATGCCCAGCGGCAAGATCATGATCGGGGATGACATTTATGATGCTTATTCCCGGGGTGAATTCATTGACCGGGGTGAACGGGTGAAGGTGATCAGTACGGAGGGGACATCGCTTAAGGTAAAGAAAATAATTTGACTTTTAATCTTTAAATTTGAACTTTGGTTCCTTGATTTACACGCATTGAATGGCAGTTTTTAGAAGAATCTATTCCACCTATGGCCTAATTGTTTTTGCGCTGACCTTCCTGGTTCTCTTGC
>DATGMS010000092.1:0-3231 GCA_035307285.1 Cyclobacteriaceae bacterium | reverse complement strand
TCAAATCCGGCATTCCTTAGATCCTGTACCGCCTTGAGGGAGCTCCCCCCTGTGGATACCAGATCCTCTACCACCAACACTTTCTGTCCCGGAGTTACTTTTCCTTCAATCATATTCTCCATGCCATGCCCTTTGGCTTTGGAACGCACATATAAAAACGGAAGATCAAGGGCATCAGCCAATAAAGCTCCTTGGGGAATACCGGCAGTAGCCACGCCTGCAATTGCTTCCACTCCGTGGAATTTTTCCTTGGCAACTTCCACCAATTGTCCCTTGATCAATGTCCTCACTTCAGGATAGGAAAGGGCTAATCTATTATCACAGTAAATGGGAGACTTCCAACCGGAGGCCCAAGTGAAAGGCTGTTGGGGCTGTAATTTAATGGCTTTGATCTCCAATAATTTCCGGGCTACCAATCCCGCAGTAGTTGCTTCAATTATTTCCATGGGGTAAAATTAACCGTATATTCTTTACTCAACATTGTGGGGGCTAAAAATTTTCTGCATTTTTGGACCGAAAACTTCACGCCATGAAAATCTTCATCAATGATAAGCCATTGGACCTTCTTTCGCCTGAAGAATTGGTCAAGGGTAAAACATTTGAATGTGTCTACCATACCCCTAACGATTTGCCCCCCTACAGTGAGTTTCATGACGATGTTTTGATTACCGACCCTTCCAAGGATATTATCATTAAGCTCCTCTACCTTCTACGGACGCGCAAGCTCAAAGATCTGGACTCCATCACCATCGTTTCAAACCACAAGACGGAGCTGAAGCGCTTCATCAAGAGCCGGTTTTCCATTATTAAAGCCGCGGGAGGCGTAGTGACGAAAGGGGACAAAGTACTTTTTATCCATCGGCTGGGAAAATGGGATCTTCCAAAGGGGAAATTCGAAAAGGATGAAACCCCTGAACAATGTGCCGTACGGGAAGTAGAAGAAGAGTGTGCGATTAAAGTGAAGTTGGGGAAAGAAATCGTCAAAACTTGGCACACGTACACCTCCAATCGGAAGAGTATCTTGAAAAAAACCTATTGGTACGTAATGGAGAGTGTAGAGGACAAGCATATGAAACCACAACGGGAAGAGGGAATCGACGACATACAGTGGCTATCCCATCAGGAAGCGAAAACAGCTCTGGTCAACTCCTACCCTTCTATGCGCTATCTATACAAGAAATTCCTTAAGATGGTACCCGAGGTTCACACCTCGTAAGGAAGAAAAGCATTTACCGCTCCCCCGTACCGATGGACCTCCCTAATAATCGTGGAGCTGATAGAGGCAAATTCAGGGGAAGTAATCAAAAAAACCGTTTCCAGCCCCTCATTTAGATAGCGGTTCATTTGGCTAATGGTATTTTCGTACTCAAAATCGGTCGTATTCCGCAAACCTCTTATCAGGAACCCTGCATCATATTTTTTAGCCAAAGTAGAGGTCAGCTCGTTGTACACCACTACACTTACCGAGGGGATATCTTTATAAACTTCCTGTATTTTACTCAAGGTCAGGTCGATGTCAAAGTACCTGTTTTGCTTTGAGGAGTTATAGCCCACTCCTATAATAATTTCATCGAAAATGTTCAAGCCCCTGATAACAATATCGTGGTGACCGTTTGTATAAGGATCAAAAGATCCGGGGAAAATCGCTATCTTCTTCATAAGGTATAGGTCACGTTGTGCAAAAAGCTTCCAATAGGTTCGCACCTTTAAATGTCTCTGCACCGGGTGAATAGGTCTGGTTAAATCGGGGCTCAAGGGTGACGATGTTCTTAACATACAGTTTCAGATCCTCAAGCTCCACCCCCATACTGAAGTCACCAAACAGGCTTATTCTGCAATGTACCCGGTCAAATGCCAGTTGATGCATGACGGTAAGGATGTACTTTATAAGATCATGGCCGTTGCTGACGGAGAACCTATTAAAAACTTTAAGCTCACTTCCGGCAAATGCCGCAAGGTAGATATTGTTCTCTTCCGCAAAAACAAATACTTCTTGACCAAGCATTTCATTGATGTCCTTAAACAAATAAGAAAGCACCAAAGATGCGCCATGTGTGATTTCCAGATCAGGAAGTGCATCGTCCAACAATCCGATGATCTCTTTCTCTATGGCACCCACTACTTGGATATTGTTGCTGTCCACCCCTTCATAAAAAATCTCCGTCAGGTTTTTATCGGCTGCACCTATGAAGTTAATGTAGGTGGATTTGAGTGATGGATCAAACAGCACACTTGGCACCAAACAAAACAAGTCATTATGGACATACAGCTTCCCCACAGTGTTGTCAGCATTAATGAGACGATCACCAGAGATGATATCACTTAATTGTTTGCGGTCTACAAAAGTGTAGAGATGGGTGCCTATTACGGAGCCGTTCTTGTCCTTGGCCATTATCACCAAAGAACGGGTATATAAGAAAAGCGATAGATTTGATGTTTGCTCCACATCAAATCTATCGCTATAAAATCTCTTTGGGATATTTTCTTCTCTATTATCCAAGCTTATTCCCAGTTACCAGAAGTAGAGGCATCGGTTCTAGAACCTACTCTTAAGGCTTTTTCGTTGTTGTTTAATCTTCTATCGGGATTGATCGGCGATGGATCCCTGATCTCAAACACGCTGATTTGTCGCCCACTCCTTTCAATTTTGTCCGCAAAGAATTCAAACTGTTTGCCTTCAGAACCTGGGACAACCGGAAGCGCCTCAAGATTAAAATCGGGGAACTTGGCTTCGTTGAAGAGGGAATCGATCACCGGAACAGCACCCAATGTATCAAACGACACAGTGGTTTCTTCCTTCCCGTAATCAAGCAAAGTAGTGGTTTCCGTTCTTTGTACAATATATATATCGCCGTTCTGGATAAAGTTCTTTAAATCATTCCAGCTTCCCGCATATTCACCATTCGAACCTTGGTAAGCGATTTGGGCATCTCTCAGCATCCGGAGTTTTTCGATGATTCTAGCCTCTGTTCTGGCTATCCTTTTTTCTTCCTCCATTACACTGTCTACGCTTTCGTAAAGCATATAACCTAAGCCTAAAGCAACAAGTAGGAAGACAATCGATAAAATTTTGTTCAGATTCATTTTAAATGGATTTGATAGGTCTCAATTAAGGTTGATGGTATTTTTGATTAAGGTGCTATTTTATGCAATTATTTTCAAAATTAAAATATCCTTTCCACATTCTTATATCATTGAATGAATTTAATTCCCAAAACAGACGATGTTTCT
>DATGMS010000091.1:0-7672 GCA_035307285.1 Cyclobacteriaceae bacterium | reverse complement strand
CTCTTGGGAGGCCGAGAGTTTTTGAACTGTCTTCCGGATAGATCGGGCAGAAGGAAAAAAAACAAAGAAGATCTCAAAAAGAATGATGCCCAATGAAACCGCCGTTAAAAAAACACTTATATTCTTTAAGTTATTCACCTTGGATCTTGCCTCCTCATCGAATTGATTTACGATGGCATCCATGCCCTCTAAAAACCGTCCTTCGTAAAGGATGATGGTGTCGATATCTTTTTTTATATCCGGAGAAATTTTGCTCCTTCCGCTGAGAGCAACAACGATCCTATCAGCAGCATCAGCCATTTCCTGATGAAGTGGGTTGATCTGGGAAAAGAGGTCGGTGATGGTTTTACTATTGGTTTGCTTTTGCAGCCATTGATGGCTTTGCCTCCAAGTAAGAAGGGAGTTCTGGAAGTCGTCCAACAAAGAAGCTCTCTCATCCTGAGTGGTAAGCGTTCCCATTAACAGGGCCGACTTACTTATCTTTTGGCTTAACATCCTTTGCCTGCCAGAAAGGTTGACTAACTCGGAGTCACTTTCCTGGTCGCTAATAAATTTTTGGACCAAAACCTGACTTAGGACGATGGCCATTGCGATCGCACATAGCGCAATCAAATAGTACCTTCCAAGCTTTTCAAATTTTGGGTTTTCTTTTTGCAACGGATCTTCCATTTATTGGATATAAGCTTCAAAAATACGTAGAAATACTTACAATACTAACATAGGTGTCGCATTTCCTACCAAATCAATTTGAACCCAGATCATCAATTTCTACTTGGCTTGGCGAATCAATTTTATCTTGTCAGAGGGAGGGAGCTTGGGGCGCTTTGCGTAACAAAAGTAAACCAGACATGAACTTCAGCTCCCCGTCGCTTCCAGTTCTTTCATAATTTACATGGTGGATCAAAAGTTTAAAGCCGCCAATTCCTTCCCCTTCATAAATTAACTGAGAAGGCGAAACAGTGTGAAAGCCCCTGTCCTGTTGCCCTTGATAATCGTTTATAAGCCTCTCCATCAATGGAGCCAACGGTATAGTAATTTGGTGATAATCTGATGCGAGCGACACACTGCTTTCCCGCTCGTCGAACTGAAGAAGGTAAGAAATTCCATTAATTGCATATTCCTTGGTTTCCGACTCGTTGATCGAGAACTGAATCAGGAACTCGTAATCCCTTACATCAGTAGCGGCATCCCTTAGATCGGCCTGAAATGAGAAAAAACCGGGAGAAACTACGTTAGGTCCACGATAAGGATCCAAGCCCATCGTTTGCATATAAAACGGGACTTCCTGCATCCTCTGCCATTTGAGCTTATCCTGATTTATTACCGCAAGAATTTGATTCATATCTTGGGAAAACCAAGGACGTATGTTTTTAAATCCATGGAAATCCTCTAGGTAATAAAGGATAGATAACACTTCATTATAAAGAGAATCGGTCAACAAGTCCATATTTTCATATTTTCCCGGAGAATCGAGACTGGGCAGCTGGTCTTTGTCCCAAATGATTTCCCCCTGAATCTCGTCATTAGCCAAAAGATTTACTTGGGACAAAATGCTCCTTAGGCGGTCAATCTGACTGTTTTCGCTCACCGTAAATACCCCCCAAGGACCGAACGAGGATAAAAAGAACAAGGCTGCAAGGGAAATGGGGATGAATTTTATATTTCCTTTCCCAAGGATGAAATACAAACAAACCATCGCCATCCAGATCCCTAATACAAAAAGCAGATAGCGGTTGACCGTGAACCCATAATCTCCCACCCTCATACTGAGTGCTATAAATAGCAAGACTAGCAAAGGGATCATCAAACAACAAAAAGCAAAGGTTGCTTTTTTGATCCACTTGTTCCCTTCCCATCGAGTGTAGGGATACAGCAAAAGAAATGTCGTTACACCAAGTACGGCCACGCAAATGATCAAATACGAGACGATCCCCCTTGGCCAATCCCAAATCATAACGATCTTTGCACCATATCCATAAAGAATAAGTAGATAAACCGCCAAAAGAGGCAATAGGATATACTGCGCAAACACCTTCAGCTCCTTCGGGGCATCAATCCCCTCCTGTGGGTGTAATTCCTTTGGAACGCCGGAAAGGAAAAACAAGGTGTTGAAAAACCCTATCATCAGGATAAAGAGCTGAGGATAGATTTTATTGTCGAATTCAAGATCAAACAGGAGGTGCAGCGCCAACAAAGCCAACATTATTCCTAGGAATAAGACCATAGCGTAAAGGAAAGCTGCCAGTACCCTGATCAAAAGAGTGATATTGTAGTGCCAGAAGCCGTCAATGTCCTTATCCATAACAAAAGGAGAAAAGCTGACCACAAGATGCAGGCAGGCGTTATAGATGGCGTACCTGATATAGGGCTGAAAGGTATTTTGGCTGGTGTCCTGACCGGGTAGAGAAAAATAAATGAATACAAGGATAACAGTAGCTAAAACCGGCAAAAGAATGTCATACATCCCTGCCGTTTGTGATTTTTCCAGCCATATTTGTACGGAAAAATAAAGAGGGATTCCTAGCACTGCACAGAGCATGACATTAATAAAGGGAAAAACATCCTGCGTCACCTCGTTGACTTCAACCAGATAGATACCTACCATCGAGCCGATAAAGGCCGACAACAATACCAACGGGAACCTGATTAATGCGTCCCGTGCATTGAGGGCTAGTTGTTGAATTGAGGGCTTTTTCATCATTCCGCTTTTTTTAGGTTCCACAATCTAGTACAAAATAAGGGGAAACGAAAAAAGGGATTTTTCGGACCTACTTCATCTTAACTATCATCCTTTACTCAAGTATCATCACAGCACTGTTTTCCCTCATGACTACGCCTGTTTCTCTGATTTTATAGAAAATAGTGACCATGTAACTGCCGTTGGGCAGTTTTTGGTCGTTGAGAGAGCCGTTCCAGATACAGCTGGAAGGTTGGCCATAGACGGGACTATTATCCTTACAATGGAAGATCATCTCTCCCCAGCGGTTATGGATTACTACTTCCAGTTCCTCCGTCAGGTTATCCGGATAAATAACAAAGGCTTTATCCGCTACGCCGGCTCTTATAGCGTTGGGGTACCGAATTGTCGGCTCGCACTTAATTTCCACTTCAAAATCGGCAACGAATTCACAGCCGTTGACATCTTTGGCCAAAAGGCTGTATGATCCAGCTTGATCTGGCAGAAACAGAAGGGAATTACTGACTTCTATGCCTTCCCTATACCAACTATTGGTGACAAAATCCTCTGCTGCTGTAATGAAAGAATTTGAACTATTGGTCGGACAAATAGTGTACAGGGTGCTCAGTTGCGGAGGTTCTGTATAGGAGCGGACTACTTGTATCCGTCCTTTAGCACTTATACATCCCTCCCCATTGGTCAGTGTCACCGCATATTCCCCCTCATCCTGTGCGGTGAACGTCGGGCTGTCATCATACTTGGTAAGGTGTACTTCCTCCTGGGTTCCGACGCTATACCATTTAATGGAATAACCCGAGCTATCATCTAGGAGCTGGACAGTGGTAAATACATCTTCTCTGCAAAAAGGAAGCACCTCTAGATTCAGTCCCGAGGGCTGGCTAATAGCGGCATGGAAGGATTTCTCCAAGGGGCAGCGAATATTCGAGGGATCCGTCCCGATAAGGGTGTAAGTTCCAGACTCAGTGATTTCATAGAAGCCTCTTGCCTGCATGGGTATTAAAGATCCATTTGGGCTTCTTAGATTAAAGTTCAATACCGCGTCGGCCTCTGGAAAGAAATTGTAGGCTATACATCCCTTGATCTCCTCAGGAACAGTGAACGCTACCGATTGGATTTCTTCTATCTTGTATGTACCAGGTACTGCATAGGAAAAAGCTCCATTTTCTGAAAGGGTCAAGCTATACTCTCCAGATGGAACCTCAATGTCTACATATGTTTTGTTATCAAAATAGCCTGAAAACACATAACCGTCAACTAATCTGACCAGCTCATAGCTCCCTGTTTGCCGACCTTTTTGAAAATTGATTGACAGTATGCCTGTAGCATCCCCACCCGCACGACAGCTAACGTCCACTAAGGAGATGACATAGTCCAACAATCCTGGAGTAAATGAAATAATGTCCACATATTTGTAATCACTCACAAATGCATCTTCGCTATCGGCTCCCTCAGCATAAACAGAATTGGACACCATTTTGTAGATCATGTCCGAACTGTTAATTGTGTAAGCTGTGGTAAAAGTTTTCTTCCCAGACGGAAGAAGAATAGGGATAACCCAAGCCCCGTTCGTCAGAGTCTCTGCAACATTTACGTTGACCAAAGGGGTTTTGCCGATATTCTCTACCACCACGGTATAGGTTATTATTTGCCCCTCTGAATGATATATATCCACATCAGGAACTATCGAAACGAAAACTCTCGGACAATCTTGCACAACAATCCTTACTTCTTGTCGACTGCTTTCACATTCTCCTTCCTTGTACTGACTTACCCATACAGCGAATTCCCCAGTCGAGCTGGCGTCGATTTCAGGAATGGTTTTCATGGGCAAGCTGGAGGGATTATTATCCAGATAATAGAGCAGCTGGTAGTCACCAGCAGGAGATACTCCGTAATTTAGCTTTTCTGGATAGCTGCAGACCATCTTGTCATAGGTGTGAGGGATAGGGGAGACAGGGGAAACATTGATCTGTACCGGAACCCTGAATCCAGTGCAAGAACCTGCGGGACCTTCGGATACCCAGATTTTCTCCGATCCGGCGATTCCCGTATTTACACTATAGTTAAAAAGAGGGGAGCCTCCGGTTTCTTCGGTAAAGAAATACACGCTATAATTTTCTTGGGTAGGAGCAATCAAGCTAAGCAAATCCACCGGGGTATCTTTCTGGCAAAAATCTGGCAGGTTGATATCGCCCAAGCTTGAGAAGAGCTCATAGCCAGCACAATGCATCAAAGCAAATTCTGCCCGGCCAGTAATCGGTATTTCCAAGGGATCATTTGTATCCCCTTCAGAACATTCTCCTTCCGCGTTTCCTCGCGTGAACGGTAGGTTAGAAAATACGCTTTCGGAAACACTCCCGATTCCCGATATCGTCCCGTTGATGGCAACGGTAGCTTGACAGTTGTCATTGGCTAATACAAAGCAATCTTCCGTCACCTTCAAGGTGTACTGAAGAATAGCAATTACCTCATCAAGGTCAGCCAGAAGCGGAACATCGCCCATATCCCAGATAATGGCACCTGCAGAACCCCTGTCAGGGTCAAAAGTAACCTTGCCATATCCTTCAGGCAAAGTATGGGCACTGACAAAAGTTGTGGTATGTGGAATGGGAATTATTATTTGAACTTGCTCAGCGGCTTCTTTGCCCTTGTTCCTCACTTCCAGATGGTAGGTCATTTCCTGGCCCGGTTTTACTATAGGCTCTTCTCCGGGATCCTCATTATTAATGCTCTTGACTTTATTGGCGACCTGAACATCCGGGGAATAACTGCGAACTGAAAATGCAAAAGCATAAATGCTATACACATCTTGTTTGGTCCCAAACCGGAAGCGGACAGAGGTCTGTTCGTTGGCAATAACGGAATTGTCGGGGTTAGGGATGTCCCAAAGTACAACGTCTATTCCAGTGTTGTTCAACAGACGTGGATTTCGTGGATTCTCCACGAGCGCATTGTTATTGTTTCGTACAGGAGTGTATATAGATGAATTGAAAAAGTTTTTTGAAGTTGTCAGTGGATGCTTGAGGGGAATCCAATCGCCGTTTTGGTCGATAATTTCCAAAAAGTCCCCTGCTATTGACCTATCACCCTCTCCTGCCATCAGTCCTAATTTTAGATCGACGGGACCTTGTTTTACTGCTCCAAAACCTTCTATCTCAATTTCGCCAACCTGTTCTTCGAGGTCGAGGGACTGAACAAATGAATAGCCGTCGAAAACTGTCACATCCCGCCACTCCATCTTTGCGTTTTGATAAACCACCACCAAGCCCCAATGCCCATAAAATCCCATTTCGTCACCCCATCCTTCAGCCAAGGCCACATTAGCAACTGTATATTCTCCCATACCACTGCTTTTGACGTAATCGGTTACGTCTGCATAGCCGACGAACGTTTCCCTCAGGTCTTCATGTGGAAACAAGATGTTATTGCCCGCTGCGGTAATCTCTGTATAATCAGTGGCACCGGGCCCTTTGAGTTTTACTTTCCGTTTGTCAAAGTTCACTGTGTAAGACAATAGAGGTGTGTAAGTCCCAGAAATAACCACCTGCATCGAATTGTCGCCCCACCTGTAGTCGTCTTGGGAAATATTCGCTGGTCTTGACAATTTTCCTACAGTAAAGTCTATTCCTCTCTCGGAAAAGGTTATGGGCGTAAAAGTAGCCGCAGCTATGCCAGCCGAAGTCGTGATTTTAAGATTTTCAACAGGCTTCCAATGGCCGTAGACGACGGCGTATTCCACTTCATGATTATTAGTAAATCGAAACTGAATATTATCGCCATCTCCGGTATTCATTAAAGTAAAGGTGGGGTACATCAGGTAGTCGGAATCATACTCAAAAGCTATTCCGAGTACGTAAGACGTATATGGCAATTCATCTAAGCGAAATAAATCCCAAGTCATACCATCAACTTCTTCAGACATGCCAGGGATAGTCTTGATTGCCGACTCAAACGTCATTCCTTTGCCCATCTCAGCCCTTCCCGACCAGTACAAGCCGGCATAGAGAACATCGGTACAAGACGGGTCCGACTCATTCTCCTGGGAAAACATCAAAGTGGCGGAAGAGGAGTTCAATGTGCTAGAGTCTTGATCAACATCTACAAAAATCATTTCATTTCCCGAATTGTCACTGGAATCACTGTAAGTGGTTCGGGTGAGATTGGTATTTCCAATGATGGCGAAGTCACCTCGGATTCTAAAGAGGTTTGCTTCAGGAGCGGGATTGCCCACCCGATGCTTGAACGGAACCCTGTTGTCTACCTGAGCGTGTATAGGTGCTCTTTGCCCCGCCAACAACAGGAAAATTAAAAGGATCGAAAAAATACAACGCTTGTTTAAAATCATGGTGCTTCGTTATCAAACTGATCCTGAAAACAAGCATATATCCCGTTAATCTACAGTACCTTATGGCCTATTCTAAAAATCTGCTGCGAATATATAGATAAATTTCACAAAACAAATAGGTTTGTTTCAACGTGCTAATTGCTATCCACGAAAAGCAATTTCTTTCATTCGTTTTTTACCTTGGACATTAGAACAGCGATAAGAGACAGATAGCGTAATGTTTTTTAGAGGGAATTCAGGAAAGGAAGATATCCTATTGAGATATGTTTTCGAAGCGGCGGTGTTAGAAGAGAAAAAGGAACCCAGCCAGTAGTGGTAGAACTGTTGTGCTGTTGAAAAGTGCGGGACATAGGACTGTAGGATGCAGAAAGTTTATATTGGTATATCTACTTACCTCCGAGAAAGATAGAACGATTCCTTTAATCCTTCAACTATATCACTGATCAAGTATTATGAACGCAGTCTCGACTATTGACAAAAAAAAAAGGCCCGCCAATATTGGCGGGCCTAATGGCTCGGGCGGCGACCTACTCTCCCGGGTGTGACCCCAGTACCATCGGCGCGGCAGGGCTTAACTTCTCTGTTCGGGATGGGAAGAGGTGGGGCCCCTGCGCTGGGCCGCCCAATGT
>DATGMS010000090.1:0-3193 GCA_035307285.1 Cyclobacteriaceae bacterium | reverse complement strand
CCTTCGGTCTTCCTACTTCCCTACCCACTAAACGTATTATCCAAATGCTGGTCTTTTGCTTTGACATCTTCCAATTCCAAGTATTGCTCCCAAAACGGCTCCGGGGGAAGACCGGCTCTTAAAAACAGCTTTTCCTTTTTTATCGGATGCACAAACACAAGGTGAAAAGCATGCAAATTAATGGAGGCGTCTACATTGGGTTTTGAAAACCCATATTTGATATCACCACGAATCGGACAGTTCATGGCGGCCAACTGTACCCTAATTTGGTGCGGCCTGCCTGTGATTGGCCTTACTTCCAGAAGCCAATGATCATTCATTTTTCCCAGCCTCTTGTAGTTCAATTCCGCTTTTTGGCTTCCTGGAATTTCTCTCTCATAGGCAGTCACCACATTTTTTTGCTCGTCTTTGACCAGCCAATGCGTCAGTTTGCCTGTTTCTTCAGCTGGTCTTTTTTTGACGATGGCCCAGTAAACTTTATGAATGTCCCTTTTTCTGAACAGTTCCATCATCCTTTCAAGACCTTTTGAGGTCCGGGCAAATACTACCAATCCGCTAACAGGTCGGTCCAGCCTATGAACGGGGTGTAAAAAAACGTCTCCGGGTTTGTTGTACTTGTGGGCGATATAGTCCCTGCAATAATCGGTCAGGGTTTTGTCCTTGGTTTTGTCTCCCTGCACCAGTATCCCCGCTGCTTTGTTGACCACCAAAAGGTGGTTGTCTTCGTACACTACTGAAAAAGGCTTCTTCATGGTCTAAAATTCTTAGCTTACAAAGGTAGTCAAAAGATGGGGAGTTACTTCCCGATGTCAATCAAGAAAAATTCCCTAACTTACCTGCTGTCGTTAATAAACCGATTAGAGGACATGATAGAGCTCGTGATCAATGCCCGACAGGCTTCCATCGCCCTGGGGATGGAGGTACGCAGGATTCTTCCCTTCCGCCTGCGAAGGATGGTAGGGCCGTTCATCTTTATGGACCATGCCGGCCTGTCGAACATGTCGGATTCTCTATGTCTTCCTTGGATGTCCTCCCCCGTCCCCATATAGGACTTTCTACTGTTAGCTATTTGTTTAATGGCCAGGTGACCCATCAAGACAGTCTTGGGGTGAAACAGGTGATCGTGCCAGGAGAGGTAAACTGGATGACAGCAGGGAAGGGGATATCTCATTCAGAAAGGTTTATTTGGTGGAATTTTGTTTCCTCGAGAAAGGACAGAATAGAACAGGCTAAAGCAGACTGGAAGGATACTGTTGCCGCCAACAGACCACGAAGAATTTATACCCTTGCCGGAGGAAAGATCAAAGCCTGCTGCAAGCCCGCCCCCTCCTGCGCTTTCATAAAATACTCATCCAACAATCATGGATAAGAAAGACATTCGATGGAAGCAACGACTTCAAAGTTATACCAAAGCTTTGAACTACCACACGGTTAAAGAGCCTACGCTTATAGACCATATGGATAGAATAGGCATTGAGTGGTATAGTAGGTGAAAAATGGCGCTTCACCGGCTCCAAAATCAGCTTCTTTATCCCGCCATGAAAAAATAGAGGAACTTCCAACCCTAAAATTTTTTACAGTTAGAATTCAGAAGTAAAGTGAAATTCAATCTCGGGATAGTTTTCCTGAACCATTTGTAGCCAGGCTTTGGTTTCGGCCATGAATACCAAATTGCCCTTACTGTCACGTGCAATGTGCCTGTTTTTGGAACGAACAAATTCGTCTAGTTGCTTTTTATCCTTACTGTGAATCCAGCAGGCTTTGTAGAGGTTCATATGGCTGAATTCAACAGTGGCGTTGTATTCGTTTTTCAAACGGAATTGGATGACTTCGAACTGCAGCTGTCCGACCGTGCCTATAACTTTCCGGGATCCCATATCAAAGGTAAAAAGCTGGGCTACCCCTTCCTCCATCAGCTGTTTCAGTCCCTTCTCCAGTTGTTTGGATTTCATGGTGTCCTTGTTGATCACCTCTCGGAAAATCTCGGGTGAAAAGCTAGGGATTCCCTTGAAACTCATGTTCTCTCCATCAGTCAAGGTGTCGCCTATTCTTAGATTTCCGGTGTCAAATAATCCGACAATATCCCCTGGAAAGGCTTGCTCAATAGATTCCTTGTCTTGGGCCATAAAGGAAGTAATATTGGAAAAGCGCAATGCCTTAGTTCCCCTAACGTGGTTATACGCCTTGTTCCGTTCAAACTTCCCCGAACATATCCTTAAGAAGGCAATCCTGTTCCGGTGGTTCGGATCCATGTTGGCGTGGATCTTAAAGACAAAACCGCTAAATTTATTCTCCTCCGGCATGACTTCCCGCTCTTCAGTTTCCCGGCTTTTAGGGGATGGGGCGATGTTGATAAAAGTATCCAACATCTCCTGCACCCCAAAATTATTGACCGCTGAACCAAAAAACACGGGAGCTACTTTTCCATCTAGGTATTCCTTTGGGTCGAATTCGGGGTATACCCCTTCTATCAGTTCTACATCTTCCCTGAGCTGGTTTGCATTATTGGTTCCCACATACCTTTCTAGGGATTCATCTGCTAGATCAGAAATGGCGATCTTGTCGGCATTGATCTTTCGTTGGGAAGGGGTAAACAAATTCAGGGACTTGTTGTAAAGGTTGTAAACTCCCTTAAAGGTCTTGCCCATAGATATAGGCCAGGACAGCGGCCTTAATTTGATGTTGAGTTTTTCCTCCACCTCATCGAGCAAGTCATAAGGATCTCTGCCTTCCCTATCCAATTTGTTGATAAAGCAGATGACAGGGGTATTTCTCATCCGGCAGACTTCCATCAGCTTTTCTGTCTGGATTTCGACCCCCTTGACACAGTCGATGACTAGGATAACCGAATCCACGGCAGTAAGCGTGCGGTAAGTGTCCTCTGCAAAATCCTGGTGACCTGGCGTATCTAAGAGATTTATTTTTAATCCTTTGTATTCAAAACCCATTACTGATGTAGCCACGGAAATTCCCCTTTGCTTTTCTATTTCCATCCAGTCGGACTTTGTTTGCGTGTCAATTTTGTTTGACTTCACCGCTCCGGCTGTATTGATTGCCCCTCCAAACAACAATAACTTTTCTGTAAGGGTGGTTTTCCCTGCGTCAGGGTGGGCAATAATGGCAAAAGTTCTTCTTTTCTGTATTTCCTGCGCTAAATTCATTCTCGGGGTTTTAAGGGTGCAAAGGTAAGAAA
>DATGMS010000089.1:0-3782 GCA_035307285.1 Cyclobacteriaceae bacterium | reverse complement strand
AAGCCCTTGTTCCGGAGCGGGATCAGGAACGGCCTTAATACCGAACTCAGCCACCGCCTCCTCAATTAAATAATCGGCAGAGGTTCTTCCAAGACCAATTACAGTGATAATGGAAGTATCATTGTATCCGGCATTGTCTATATTTAAGTTGTAAATAACTTTATCCAAAGGGAGCAGTGGGTTTTCTGCGAAATAGGCCGATCCCAGCAGTCCTTTTTCTTCAGCAGTCCATGCACAAAGCAGTATGGATCTTTTTGGAGGGTTTTCTGCGAAATATTTGGCCGCATTGATGATGGCCACAGTACCCACCGCATTGTCTCTGGCGCCATTAAAGATAGAATCCCCTTCAGCATTTGGCGGCCCGACCCCTACATGATCGTAATGGGCAGAAAGCATCAAAAATTCGTTCTTCAAGGTAGCATCAGTTCCTTCAATATAGGCAACGACATTCTTTCCGGATATTTTCCTGTTAGCAGTGCCTTGGATTTCGATTCCTGCATCCGGGATTTCGCCCTGATCAATGGAGGCGATAAGTTCGTTGGACAGGTCCTTTACCCAGATGTAGGGGATTGACTCTTGCTCTTCGGGACTGTTGTCAATGGTCAGCTGGGCCCTATTGAGATAATTTACCAATAGATTCCAAGGAGTGGTAGGCAGATTATAAAGTTCAATAACTCCTATTGCGCCTTTGGACTTAGCCAACGCCAGCTTCTCTCTCCCTGCAGCAAAAAGTTCTGAAGGAGTCATGCGATCGGGGGCACCGACTCTTACTACCAGAATTTTACCTTCAATATCTTTTCCTTCAAGATCCGCCTCGAGGCCATGCCCAGCCACTATCATGGGATAGCTTCCGGAAAGCTCATCACCGTCTAATACCAGCATATCTTCGCCATGAACAAAAGTGTTTTCTCCTAATTTCAACTCCCCGAAAGAAGGAGGAACGGAGGATTTTAACGGCACATGTTGGTAGTATCCGTCAGCATCTTGTATTTCCTTGGCCCCATATCTCAAAAACTGTTCGGCGATATAACGGGCGGCCACATCAATTTCGGAACGCATGGCATCTCTGCCCTTCAGCTCGTCAGAAGCCAGATAGCGGAAGTGGCTCATAGCTTCTCGTTTTTCGACAGATTGCTCTATTGCCGACTTTTGCCCGAAAACGGATACGGTACAGCCCAGGGTGAGAATTCCCACCGTGGCCAAAATAAGGTTTTTCTTCATAGTGTTAAATTAAAGCGGAAGTAAAGATAATGAAAGCGACTTGATACCTTTGTTCTTTAACGCCAGATTGTCTAAAAACTGGGTTAAGATAAATGTCAAAGACTAAAGAGGCAGTTAGCCTCTTATAATTTCATTCACCGCCAATATATTCTTGCTTTTTCCGTCAACGATCCTTTTAGTCCTTAGATAGCGATTCAATTCATATTCGTCGTAATTTTCATCATTGGGGTCAAAACTGCTGATCCTAACCCGTCCCCGGGAATGGATGAACGAATTGTCGCCGATCCACATTCCTACATGCACTACTCTTTCGCGTGAATCCTCTGTGGCGGGAACTCCGAAAAAAAGCAAATCACCGACTTGCAGATTCTCCCAAATTTTTTCGTTATCTACTTCCTGCCCTTCCAAGATTTGCTGGGAGGCATCGCGGGGGATGACTTTGCCGTTGAGAAAGAAAATCGTTTTTGTGAAGCCACTGCAATCCATCCCTTTGATGGAGGTTCCGCCCCACAAATAAGGGCTTCCCATCATACTTTTGGCGGTGGCGACTAAGCTACTGGGAGCGGTACTTCTCGTGTCAATCCATTGGTCGTAAGGAGTGACTGTGGAGGCTTTGACATATCCTTTTCTTCCATCAGGCAATTCAACCTGATGGTATTCAGCCCCCTCTTGGACCAGTTCTAGAATATTCCCAGCCGCTAGATCACTCACGAGGTTTTCTTCGCTTGGGTCTTCATACACATACCCGGTTAGAGAGGTGAAGACGGCTTTCCTGCTGTTGTACCATTCCTCGAGTTGCTTCTCGTCCATCAACGCTATACCGGCTGCATCCACCCAGGAAAGGTAATTGTCCGGCGTCTGGATTAAGTACCAATCATCAATTTTCTTTAAGACTTTGACTGGAGTACCCAAGATGGCCTGTGTAGACAGCTCCGCAGAATGTTTTGGCTGGCTTCTAAGATTGGCTACAGAAAGGGTGACCACGGCATGATGCTTTCCCTTCAAGGAATTGTCGGGCAATACCATGACACTGTCATGTATATCTACCCCTCTTGCTTGTAGAGAGTCTTTTAGGCGATCGAGAGCGAGAGGTAAATTGGTTTCTCCCAACAGTACTCCCTCTTTCCATTGGATATCAAAAAGAGCAGTTCTCTTATCGGGAGCATGGTTTGCTCTGAAATGTTCAATAATAGCCTCGGTGTCCGTTTGCTCCATTTGGGAACAGGAGACCATGAAGCCCAACAGAAGTATCAAAAGAAACCCAGGGTTTTTTCGCCTCATTTTTTAACGGTTTTTTAGTTCCTATTTTTCCAATCCGGGACTTCTTTCCAAGAATTCTTGGTATAACCGGATATGGCGATTGCTCATGGGGATTTGATAACCATCAATAAAAACGTGCATGATCTGCGTTTTGGTTTCAAATGGATCACCATCAGAGATAAACAGGGTAGCGTTTTTCCCTTGCTCAATGGATCCCAATTCTTTGTCTACACCGAGGATTTCTGCCGGAACGATTGTTACGGCCTTTAAAGCTTCCTCTTTGCCCATTCCATACGCCGCAGCAAAGCCCGCGTTAAAAGGAAGGTTTCGCACATTTTCTGCGTCATCTGTTCTGATCGCCACTTTCACGCCTGCCTTTAGCATTTTGGCGGGGTTGGTATAAGCAGCATCATAGCGGTCGGATTGACGGTTGGGAAGCGATAAAACAGGCCCTGTGATGACTGGAAGCTTCGCGGCAGCGATTTCCTCAGCCACCCTCCAGCCTTCGGCCACTCCCGTCAATATCGCACGTACCTTCTTGTCCTCCAGCCATTTGATGGCGAGCTGAATATCGCTAGCGGCATTTACTTCTACGAGTAAAGGAAGCTCACCGGAAATGACCTTAGCAATTTGCGCCATTTCAGGATAGAAATCAAGTTCTACCTTGGCAGAGTCTAAACGGTGATAGGTGATGGCCTTTTGCCATACCTCATCTATATTTTTTATTGCTTTCTCGGCTTCTTTTTTAATATCCTCATCACTTCTTCTGTCGTATGACCCTCTTCTAGCAGTAGATGGAAAGTTCATCACCACTCCTCTAAACCCCGCATACATCTGGTCGGGTGTATAGCCGTTGAGGTTTATTAATGCTGCGGTGCCGGGAAATATACCCCCGGAAGGCATCGCCAGTGAGGTGGTGACCCCGCTGACCCTTGTGACAGGAATGGCTACGGAATTCGGGTTTACCGCCGTCAAGGCCTGCATATTGGGGCTGACTTCGCCTACATCAGCAAAGTCCTGGGTTTCTGCCACGGAATTGACTTCAACTAGACCCAACCTATTTCCCGCATCGATCATTCCCGGATAAATATACAATCCTGAACAGTCTATAACAGTGGCATCAGCATCCGTGAGATTTTCCGACAGTGCTTCTATCTTTCCGTTGTTGATCAAGAGGCTTCCGTTCTTTATAATGCCATTGGTAACGGTCACAATGGTTGCGTTTTGTAACAGGAATTTCCCGCCTCTAGGTTTAACTACGTCACCTTCAATCTGACCATGAGCTATAACGGGTAATAGGA
>DATGMS010000088.1:0-19027 GCA_035307285.1 Cyclobacteriaceae bacterium | reverse complement strand
TCCTGATGGTGGAGGCGGCCAATATTGACTCCGGTGGACACTCCAACAATACTTCCACAATAGTATCCGAGATGCTAGATTTTGATGAGGCCATCGGAGCGGTGATCCAATTTGCGGATGAGCATCCTGGCACTTTAGTACTGATCACAGCCGATCATGAGACGGGCGGAGTGTCCATGCCGCAGGGCGATACCGCTTCCAATACGGTGGAACTTGCCTACCACAGCGATGACCACACGGGAATTATGGTGCCGATCTTTGCCTATGGAGCACATGCGGATGAATTTCGTGGGGTATATGAAAATACCGAGGTATTTCATAAGATTATGAAATTGCTGAAGAAATAGGATTTGCACTGCTCTTTTCAAATGCTGAGGCTGGGTGGAAATTGTAAACCATTCTCTTATCTGTTGAAGCTTGAAATTGCTCGACAGCCTATGCTTTTGTACCCTAAGAAACTCGCACTGCACCTTGCGTTGTTGACCACTGGACATCCTAGCCTGAACCTTTTCCATGCCAGCGCGGACCCCTAACATTCAACGTCGCGTCAAAAAGATGCCATGCCGTACCAATTACCTACAAGCTTGCATGTTTTAGATGCAGTCGCTTGCCAGAAAGATTTGATTTTGGAGCTAAAAGCTTCGCTCGCCTACCTCTGTGATGCACCTTTGAATGTCAAACACTGACACGAGCATGTTTGAGGTACCCCTCCCCACCTCTGAGGTACCCCGTGTGCATTTGGAGATGAAAGAATCCGGCAAAAATGTCAGACCTTTCGGCTTCAAGGTTCATTATTGCATCTTTAGGCTGAAAATTTATGATTTGAGGACAAAAATGGGTACCTCAAAGATGCAAGACTGAATGTTGAAGATCCAACGTTGTCAGTTTGAGGTTCAACGTTGCATGTTTGAGGTGGGAGGGGGTACCTCCGAGGTACTCTGGGGGGTGGTTGAGGTGGGTTCCAATAAGCTTAATCTTGAGATTGCCACGTCGGCGTTGGAAATTTCACTTGCCGAAGGGGTGGTTTCGCCTCCGCGCAATGACGCTCCGTGATGTCGTCCGTCATTGCGAGGGCGTACTTTAACCGAGAAATTTAAGACAGGCTTTCATGCCTGCGGCAATCTCCTGTCGAAGCCTTTAGAACAATATTAAGATGGCCACCTCGGCGTGGAGGTTTTGCTTGCCGAAAGGGTGGATTCGCCTCCGCGCAATGACGCTCCGTTAAATCACCCGTTAAATATCAGCTTAAAGGTCGTCCCCTTTCCCAGCTCCGACCTGACTTGGATATTACCCTTATGCCGCCGCATGATTTGCTTGGACAGACTCAGACCGATACCGGAACCCTTTTTCTTGGTGGTGAAAAAAGGAATAAAGATTTTCGACAAAGCATCTTCCTCGATTCCTTTCCCCGTATCAGATACCTCAAGGATAATCTTCCCGTTGTCGTCGATAAAGGCATTAAACTGGATCAGTTTCTGCTCCTTATTCTCCACAGAGTGCACCGCATTTTGGGTGAGGTTGATCACTACTTGTTCTATCAGGCTACAGTCTGCAAAAAGCAGTAGGTCTGCCGGAACTATATTTTTGGAAAGGGAAATATCGTTGGCCTTGAACTGGCTCTCGAAGAGCTTCTCCACCTGATTAAAGAGTTCACGGATCCTGATGGCGGTGAATTTAGGCATGGGGATATGCGCCAAACTTCTGAAGTCACTGACGAAAGTAGTCAAGCCCTCACTCCTCTTTTCGATGGTATTGATCCCCATCAGGTAGTCTTCCATATCCTCTGCGGGTATAGGCGACTTCTTATCCACAAAGGCTTGGATATCCCCGCGGATAGTTCCCGCCAAGGAAGAAATGGGCGCGATGGAATTCATGATTTCGTGGGTCAAAACCTTGACAAGATTCTGCCAGGCCTCCATTTCCTTTTCTTCCAGCTCACTTTGGATATTCTGCAAAGAAACCAACTTAAACTTTACGTCCCTTAATACCAGCTCAATCACATAAACGGATAGCTGCATAATTCCATCGGGGTGCGCGATCTTGATTAGCTCACTGCCTCCTGTCCGCAGACTGTTGATGGCAATAAACAGTTCCTTATTGACTTTTTCGATCTCTGCAATGTTTACCAGCTGCGAGATATCCAGCATCCTCTTGGCTGCGGTATTAAGGATTTGGATTTGGCCATCCTCCTCAAAAGTGATCAGGCCAATACTTAGATGTTGAAAGACCGAGCGAAAGTACTGATAGTTGGCCTCCTTTTCGGCTTGGTCTTCCTTCAGTTTAGCTAAAATGGCGTTGAATTCAATATGCAAATCATCGGTTTCCGTCCCGTCAAACTTCACCGGATAAACCGTGGCAAAATTGTTCTGTTTGATGTTATTGAGAAATTGCCGCACCTTTTTGAAACTGCTTTCGGCATATCTTAACAAGAAAACAATCTGCGCTGTGGCTAGAATGATAAACAAAGAAATAGAAAATACACCCGAATCATTAAAAATGGTATAGGACAATAAAAACAAGGTGACCGCAAGCAACAACACACGGCCCAGTAAGCCAATTTTATAGTCCATACTTTTCTAACCTTCTGTACAAAGAAGCCCTGGTCAGTCCCAGTTCTTTTGCGGCTTTAGAGATATTCCCCCCATTCTTGTCTATTGCTTTCTGTATGACATTTTTCTCTACTTCATCCAGATTGTAGGAGGCACTCGCGCTGATCTTCTCATTGGTCGGCTTAGCCGAAAGGAAGAAGAAATCCCGGCTATCCAATTCCTTCCCCTCTGCCATGATAATAGCCCGCTCGAGAGCGTGTTGCAGTTCGCGGATATTGCCTGGCCAGTTGTATCGTTGCAGGAGCTGCATGGCAGATGGTTTAAAGCCATGGAATTCCTTTCTATATTTTTGAGAATAAATCTGCAGAAAATGCTCAGCCAGCTCGGGAATATCATCCTGTCGTTCCCTCAGGGGCGGAAGGAAGATTTCGACCGTATTGATCCTATACAACAAATCCTGTCTAAAAGTATTGTCCATGACCATTTCGTGGACAGACATATTGGTTGCACAGACAAGCCGGATATCGACCGGTATAGGCTTATTGGTTCCGATCCTTGTAACTTCCCGCTTTTGGAGGACAGTGAGTAGCTTTGATTGAAGCGGCATGCTTAAATTCCCTATCTCATCCAGAAATAGTGTGCCTCCGTCAGCTATTTCAAACCTTCCGGCCCTGTCTTCCTTGGCATCGGTGTAAGATCCTCTTTTGTGCCCAAACAGTTCGCTTTCAAACAAGCTTTCTGTAATAGCTCCCATGTCTACCCCCACAAAAATCTCATCTGCCCTCAGGGAGCGGTCGTGGATAGCCCTTGCTATTAACTCCTTCCCAGTACCGTTTTCCCCTAAAATCAAGACGTTCGCATCTGTTTTTGCTACTTTGTCAATAATAGAAAAAACGTTCTTCATAGAAGAGCAATGCCCTATAATTTCGGAAAATGGCTTTTTAAGATCGGCCTGCAATTGCTTTTGTTTACCGGAGAGCTTTTCCACCTGATTATAGCTTTCCTTCAGCTTGACCGCAGCGGAAAGTGTAGCCAGAAGTTTTTCATTTTGCCAAGGCTTGAGGATGAAGTCCGTTGCACCTTCCTTAAGCGCCTGCACCGCCATCTCAACATCCCCAAACGCGGTGATCAAAATAACAACTGCTTTTGGATCAATCTCCTTAATCTGCTTAAGCCAGTGAAAGCCTTCTTTTCCCGAAGTTGTGTCTTCGGTAAAGTTCATATCCAGAAGGATCACGTCATAGCTATGGTTATTCACCAAGAAAGGAATTCTCCTAGGGTCTTTTTCAATTGTCACTTCTTTGGCGTGCTTCTTTAAAAGCATTTTGGCTGCGAACAGCAGGTCCTCGTTGTCATCAATAATTAATATATTACCTAAATTCTTCTCTTCCATAGCATCTTAATTGCTTAAACAGTGCCACTTTACTTTCCGGCTAAGATACCAAAAAAACACCATTCTCAGAAAATTATCGTTCAAATATGAACAGAAACAGCACGGATATGAACAGTTTAATATCTATCTCCAATTAAGTTTTCATCTTTTTCAAAATTCCATACCTTTATAGCTTACTAACCAAAACACAATTTAATGGCTGTAGCAACTAAAGGAAACAAAGTAAAGGTTCATTACACAGGGAAACTTAATGATGGCACTGTCTTCGATTCTTCAGAAAATAGGGAGCCTCTTGAGTTCGTAGTAGGTGATGGCAACATGATTGCAGGATTTGACAAGGCTGTTCAAGGAATGGAGCTTGGCGCTAATGTCAGCGTAGTCATTCCTTCCGCAGAAGCTTACGGGGAGAAGAGGGAAGATATGATGGTGGATATCCCCATTGATCAGGTACCGGCAGATATCAAACCCGAAGTGGGCATGGACCTTTCCATTCAAAACCAAGACGGACAACCCATGCCTGTGAAAGTTGTAAATGTGGATGCCGAAAAGATTACACTTGACGCTAACCATCCATTGGCTGGTCAGGACTTGACTTTTGATATCAAATTGGTCGACATAGCAAAGTAAAGCTCAATCAAAAAGCCCGGTAAGACCGGGCTTTTTTTATTCAGATTTCTTCTCCACTTCTTCCACAAATCTCCTCCGCTGCCCGGGGGGTTGGGCATAAATACTTTTTGTTTTATTGTACTTGGAATTGCCTACCTCCACTACAAAAAGCTGGCTATTGATATGCGAGAAGTCGAAGCTCTTCTCCAAGCCTTCCCCGGCTGTTATTTTGTCCTCTCTTATAAGATTACCCAAGATATCATATACCTTTACCTTAGTACTTCCAGACCACCTTTTGTCAAGTATCACCTTAAATTTCTTGTTTCCCGTAGACTTCAAATTAAAATCTACTATGGAAGAATTCAAATTTGCGGGAAAAGAAACATCAGTCTCCACCTTCTTGATAACCTTTTGCGCATAGGAGTGGCATGAAAAGCCCGCCATAAAAAAAAGGCAAAGGATATTTATTAAAAGAGAGGAATATTTTTTAGGTAAAGGTTGCTCCATATCGTTGCAAATTGCAAAAAAAGTAGATATTATGAAAAACAATCTTTATAAAGGAACATTTTTTAACAATAAAGTTTCACAAAAGAAATTCCGGAAAATCATAAACCACCAAAGAATTAGAAGAATAAAAAATGATTTTATTGCTGCTCACGATAATATTATGAGCGGTGATTTCAGGCGTTGGGATTACCGTCTCGACTTCGGAAAAGATGTTCAGGCGATGAACTTGACCCTCTCTGATATAATAAAGATGATCCTTGTGAAGCGACAGGGATTGTTCAGAGGGGACCTTTAGCATTTTAACTAAGTTTGCCTGATTATCAAGAATAAGTATCCCCAAGTCCTTGATGTTTAAAAAAATCATGTTTTGCCGTTCTTGGATCTCTAAGACGTCGATCTCATCGTGCCCCAGGATCAAGGACAAAGGCTGCTTTTGAAGCACTGTATTCCTTCGATAGTCATACAATTTCAGGGACAGGTCCACTTCGTCAAACAGCCAAAAAACGTTGTTGTTCCCTAAAGCTGCGGCACCTATTAGGCCGATATCCTCTTGCTGAAAAGAGTGTTGTGAAAGAGGGCTTAGATAAGTATCCAATAAAACCGCTTGTTGCAGATCAGCAGAAAATAAAAAGAGGGTCAAAGTGGAAAAGGCGTCCAACTGCGTGAGTCTTGCCTGTAACACAGGGGAATATGAATTGGAAATAACGCCTCTATTGTCGATTTTAAACACATTTCCTGTCTTGTCGGAGTAGAAAATATTCTCCCTATTGTCCATAGAGATTTGGTCAAGCTCTTCCACGGGAATTGTAGAAATCAGACTCCACTCAGCATCTTGGCAATGGCTGGAATAGGAGATAAAGACGGATAGGCAAACATAGAGGATCGATCTTCTCATTTACTATAGGTATCAAGGATGAACTTATCACCATCAAATACCCCATAAGTAAATTGGCTTACCCATTCGCCCAGGTTGATATAGGTCGAATTTTCTGCCACTTCTAATTCCAGCGGAAGGTGCCGATGTCCGAATATGTAGTAGTCAAAATGCATGTTCATCTCCACCGATCGGCAATATTCCCACAGCCACTCCCCTTCTTCCCCTTTAAAGGTATCTTCGTTCTTAAGATTGTTGCTGATGCGACTACTCCCAGACCACTTTTGGGCGAGGGCAATACCAATATCAGGGTGCAACCATTTAAAAAGCCACTGACAAACTTTATTGGTAAATATTTTTTTCAACACTTTGTATTGCTCGTCTCCCGGTCCTAAGCCATCTCCATGTCCTACCAAAAACTTCTTGTGGTTTATTTCCATATTGATCGGATTTGAAAAGACGGGAATATCGAGTTCAACCGTGAAATAATCTTTCATCCATAAATCGTGGTTTCCGGTAAAAAAGAAAATGGGAATACCACGTTCTCTCAAAGCAGTTATTTTGCTTATAAAGCGGATAAAGCCACGTGGTATTACCTTTTCATACTCAAACCAAAAATCAAAGATATCCCCTACCAAAAAAATAGCGGCGGCATCATCTTGAATATCGGAAAGCCAACGAACGATCTTATCCTCCCTGATCCTGCTTGACTGATAATCCGGGGCACCAAGATGAAAATCTGAAGCAAAAAAAACCTTTTGGCCGGGATTTAATGTAATATTCATAAATAAGAAGATTCTATAATTCGGGATTTATAAAAACGAATGGCCTTTGCATGGTTGGTACGCAAAGGCCATTGAAATAAATGCAATCTTTAAAGGAACAATCGGATATTTAGAATCCCGCTAAACTCATCCTCCTTATTGAGGCTTCTCTCCCAAATCACCTTTTTCTAAATTGTTCGCTTTGCTATCCGCTTCTTTTTTAAGCAGCGCTTCGGCCTCATCTCTGGCATCTATCTTTCTTGTAAATGCCTCATATGTCGTCTCCCGTTCGAAAGGGCGTTTGCCTATTATTTTTTCAAGATCTGATTGGAAGAGAATTTCCTTCTCCAGCAATTGCTGTGCAATTTTTTCCAGCTCCTCTCCTTTATCCCGAAGCAGCTCCTTGGTACGATCATAGGCAAAAGTAATCAGTTTACGAACCTCTTCATCGATAGTCTCAGCAGTAGCCTCGGAATAAGGCTTATTAAACTTGTAATCGCTGGACTTGCTGTCATAGAACGAGACGTTTCCGATCTTCTCATTCATCCCATACACCGAAACGATGGAGTACGCCATTTTTGTGATCCTTTCAAGGTCACTCAGCGCCCCGGTAGAAATCTTCCCAAATATCAATTCCTCAGCTGCTCTTCCTCCAAGCGCCATGCACATATCGTCTATCAGCTGCTCTGTTTGGTAGAGAAACTGTTCCTTTGGAAGATATTGTGCATAACCCAGGGCCGCAATTCCACGGGGGACGATACTCACCTTCACCAGAGGATCAGCATGCTCAAGGAACCATCCTGCAACTGCATGTCCAGCTTCATGATAAGCTACAATTTTCTTTTCTTCAGGAGAAATTATCTTATTTTTCTTCTCCAAACCACCAATCACCCGGTCTACAGCATCCTGAAAATCCTGCATATCCACCGCCTCTTTGTTTCTTCTCGCCGCTATTAAAGCAGCCTCGTTACAGACGTTGGCGATCTCCGCTCCTGCAAAACCTGGGGTTTGAGCGGCCAATTTCTTCGGTTCTATGTCATCGGCGGTTTTGATAGGCTCAAGGTGAACCTTGAAAATCGCTTCTCTTCCCACAATATCCGGCTTATCTATGCTGATCTGCCTGTCAAACCTTCCTGCTCTAAGTAAGGCAGAATCCAATACATCCGGTCTGTTGGTGGCTCCAAGAACAATAACTCCAGAATCAGTTCCAAAACCGTCCATTTCCACCAAAAGCGAGTTCAAGGTGTTCTCTCTCTCATCATTAGAACCCGGCATCTGGCCTTTTCCCCTAGAACGTCCAATAGCATCAATCTCATCTATGAAGATGATACACGGCGCTTTTTCTTTGGCTTGTTTAAACAAGTCTCTTACTCTGGCAGCTCCTACGCCAACAAACATTTCAACGAAATCCGAACCTGACAAGGTAAAGAATGGAACGCCTGCTTCACCTGCTACTGCTTTGGCCAACAAGGTCTTTCCGGTTCCTGGAGGTCCTATTAACAAAGCACCTTTAGGGATCTTTCCTCCGAGCTTCGTGAATTTGGATGGGTTTTTCAAGAACTCTACAATCTCCTCCACTTCCTCCTTGGCCTCATCGAGTCCTGCCACATTGTCAAAAGTAATTTTAACTTTGTTTTCCGCATCAAATAATTGGGCTTTGGATTTTCCTACATTGAAAATTTGGCCACCCGGACCACTGGGACCGGACATTCTTCTCATCATCATCCAGAACAAAAAGAATATGAGGATCAGAAACCCAAAGGTGGAAATCCAATTTCCCCAACTTTCTTCGTTCTTTGCGGTATAACCGATTCTTTGACCCTCGTCCAATTGTTGTTCAAGCTCGTTAAATCGGGTGATAAAACTTTCTCCAGAGACAACATTGATACGGTAGTGAGGGCCGGTGACGTTATAGAATCTGTTTTGTGCACCCAATTCTTCTTTATATCTGGGCTTCTCAAGCGCCTCCTCTTTCAGCGTCACCTCTACGTAATCCTGATTGTTGATCACGACCACCTTTTTGACATCGTTACTCAAGAACATGTCTTCAAAGCGCTTGTTAGTGATTTCAATTACTGCATTGTTCTGGTTGAACCAAGTCACGCCTACCAGCACAATAACCGCAGTAATGATCAGCCAAAGTTGTAAATTGGGCTTTTGGGGCGGTTTGGGTATAAATTTTTTATTTTTATTTTTCTCACTCATCTTTTAAATATTAAGGCAACAACTTCTGATACAACAATATTAAAAAATCAAAGTTCAGGTTGATTAATTAATATGGGTCACCTTTGCATCTCCCCACAATTCCTCCAAAGCATAAAATTCCCTGGTATCTTTTAGGAAGATATGAACCACTACATTGACATAATCCATTAATATCCATTGGCGGTTGGTTTTCCCTTCACTTTGCCATGGCTTTTCATTGCTTACTTTGGTAACTTCGTCCTCTACAGAAGAAGAAATCGCCTCAAGTTGGGAATCGGAGGTACCGGAACAAATCACAAAAAAATCGGAAACGGTATTTTTAATGTTTCTCAGGTCCATCACCACAATATTGGAAGCCTTTTTTTCTTCCATTCCTTTTACTATTACTTTACTCAGCTCTTCTGCTGTCATATTATATAATTAACTTTTTCACTGTTTTTATTACTTGCGCTATCCGGTTCTAAATAAAAGTTTAAATATCTTTATTGTGAAACGAAATAACTAATAACTCATGCATAAAATCCTTGCCAATACAGTGGTTTTAGGAAAAGACATCCTTTATCTGCCAGAATGTCATTCGACCAACGACATTGCGAAGCAGAAACTTAAAGAGAAAATCGTAGCTGAAGGAAGCATCATCATTACCGACAAACAAACCAACGGACGGGGACAAAGGGGCAACCAGTGGCAGACTGAGCCGGGGCAGAACCTTACTTTTTCCTTAATTCTCACTCCCTTCTTCCTCGATGCCAGCGAACAGTTTGATCTCAATATTGCCGTATCTTTAGGCATCAGGGCAGCCCTGAGCGAATATCTTACGGGAATCAAAGTGAAATGGCCCAATGACATCGTACATGAAAAAGGGGGAAAACTGGGGGGCATACTCATCGAAAATTTCCTGAAGGGACCAAGAATTGAAGCTTCCGTGGTCGGAATAGGATTAAACGTCAACCAAATGGAATTCCCAGTTGCTCAGGCCTGTTCGATGGCCTTATTGGCTGGATCCCCGGTAGATAAGGAGGACCTATTTGAAAAAATAATTTCCAGTATCGAATATTTCTACCTCATGCTAAAAAACAGGGGCAAAAATAACCTGGTGGAGTCATATCAATCCCACCTTTATAGGTTTGGGGAAATCTGTCCATTTGATGATGGAGAAAAATTTAATGGCAAAATTACCGGCGTTGCAGAAGATGGAAAGCTGGTTATCCAAAAGGAAAATCAGGAATTGTTTCATTATGCTTTTAAAGAAGTCCGGTTCCTGTAAACCCCTGGATTTTATTTGTCTAAACAATTCCGTAAATTTGTTGGCTGGACTTAAAAAAACAATATTAAATCAAATATAATATGTCAGAAATAACATCCCAAAAGTATATCAAGTACAAAGTGAAGGACATCTCTTTGGCTGAATACGGCCGAAAAGAAATTAGGCTGGCTGAGGCTGAGATGCCCGGGCTAATGTCATTAAGAGAAGAATATGGAGCTTCACAACCCCTTAAAGGGGCTAGAATAGCAGGTTGCCTTCATATGACCATTCAGACTGCAGTCCTGATAGAAACCTTGGTGGCCTTGGGAGCAGAAGTTTCCTGGTCTTCCTGTAATATTTTTTCTACCCAAGACCATGCTGCCGCCGCTATCGCAGCAGCAGGGATTAGTGTGTACGCCTGGAAGGGGCTCAATGAAGAAGAATTTGATTGGTGTATCGAACAGACTTTGTTTTTCGGTGAAGATAAGAAGCCTTTAAACATGATTCTGGATGATGGCGGGGATCTTACCAATATGGTTTTGGACAAATATCCCGAACTGGTAGCTGGAATCCGAGGCATCTCCGAAGAGACCACAACCGGTGTTCACCGGCTGTATGACAGGATGAAAAGAGGAACACTTCCAATCCCATCCATCAACGTTAATGATTCTGTTACCAAATCTAAATTTGATAACAAATACGGCTGTAAAGAATCTTTGGTAGATGCCATTAGAAGGGCTACGGATGTGATGATGGCAGGAAAGGTGGCTGTAGTAGCTGGATATGGTGATGTAGGGAAAGGTTCTGCTGCTTCCTTGCGCGGCGCAGGCGCTAGGGTTATCGTTACTGAGATTGACCCGATTTGTGCACTTCAGGCGGCTATGGATGGTTACGCTGTTAAGAAAATGGAAGATGCCGTTAAAGAAGCTAACATTGTCGTAACGGCCACAGGCAACAAAGACATCATCAGTGAGAAACATTTCCGTCTGATGAGAGATAAAACCATCGTCTGTAACATCGGCCACTTCGACAACGAAATCGACATGGCTTGGCTCAACGGAAATTACGGACATACCAAAGACGTCATTAAACCACAGGTCGATCTTTATAATATTGAAGGCAAAGACGTCATTGTCCTTGCAGAAGGCCGATTGGTAAATTTAGGTTGCGGTACAGGACATCCTTCCTTCGTTATGTCAAACTCCTTCAGTAATCAGACATTGGCTCAATTGGAGCTATGGATGAATTCGGAAAAATATGCACCGGGAGTTTATGTTCTTCCAAAACACTTGGATGAAAAAGTAGCAGCATTACACCTCGGCAAATTGGATGTTGAATTGGACACACTATCCGAGGATCAGGCAGAATACATCGGAGTGAAGCCTGAAGGCCCCTTCAAGCCCGAGTATTATAGGTACTAAAAATAAGTGATACGATCATCATTGGAAAAGCCACGGAATCCGTGGCTTTTTTTATTGCTTTTTCAATATTTCATCGCCGTCATGTAAATGGATCTGGGCAGTATGATCACAGTCCTCCATCCGTTGAAAGTTTACGGTATGGACCACGTTAGCTTCCACAGTTCTCTCAAAGATCCATCTTTCCTGCCCGCTTTCAGCGACCTGAAACCCATCAAGAAGGCAGTTGCTTGAAAATCGCTTTGGTTCGATCACTTCCATCTCAAAATGGCGTCCCGCCAAGTTCCTTCCGAAACCCGCACCTTGGGTTTCAAAGTGTTTGATACTGTCATTGCTCACAACCACCTCATGGGTAAAGACTCCTTCCATTTTGCTCGTGGACCTATTGGCATCAGTGATCATAAAACCGGAAACGCTGTCTTGTAGAGTCCGCGTAGTTGCAGTACTGTCAGTTTGTTCCAGCATCCTCAGCCCATCAACTTTCACCCCCATCACCCAATAATCATCATACCCTATCCGAACTTTTTTGGACAGCCCTAACGAATCCACGTACGTCAGCCTTAATTTTCCGCTTCTAAGCGCCCTGTTCGTAGCACATTCCCCCCCACCAAAAGCCAAGACTACTTCTTTGGCAAGATCATCAACGCTGATGACCGGGCATCCCGCAATGTTGCTATAATTTGCGGTATCTCGATAATAATCAAAAGAATGGAGAGCATAGGAAACATGTTCATCCAGAGAAAAGGTCAAAGAAAAAAGCTCCTCTCCTTCAAAGGTTTGATCGGTCTGCACGCGCTTTTCTTCATCACTGAGACAGGAAGAAAAGATGAACAGGCACAAAAGGAAACTCAGGTATTTCATGACTAAGTGTTGCAGCATCTGTTGTTGATGTTCCTTTGGGAATTACAATGAGCATGCAAATCTAGTAATTCCTCTGATATTATCTTACCGGATGGACATAGCTGCCAAACCTTTCGATGATGGATTTTTCCAGGTCCTCCTTATGTTCAGGTGCTGCAATTCTCATAAGCTCATAGGCTCTTTGGCGAAGGTTTTTACCGTAGAGGTTAGCCACTCCAAATTCAGTCACAACATACTGGACATGTGCCCGTGTGGTGACAACTCCAGCCCCTTCCTTTAGAAAGGGTACTATTTTGGATGCCCCTTTTTTGGTGGTTGCATTGAGGGCCATGATGGGTTTGCCGCCCTCAGATAGGGAAGCGCCGCGCATAAAGTCCATCTGTCCCCCTACTCCCGAATAATGGTAACTACCAATGGAATCTGCACAAACTTGCCCCGTCAAGTCCAGTTCAAGACAGGAATTGATGGAAATCATTTTAGGGTTTTTCCGGATGACTGCGGTGTCATTGACATAGGCTGTTTCATGGAAGGAAAATTCCGGATTGTCGTTGATCTTATTGTAGAGCTTATCGGTGCCAATAGCAAAGGAAGTAACGATCTTACCGGGATGTTTATTTTTGTATTTATTGGTGATGGCACCTGTTTCCATCAGATCGATTACTCCATCAGAAAACATTTCCGTATGGATGCCCAGATCCTTGTGATGGCCCAACACCCTTAGCACAGCATCCGGAATCGCTCCTATCCCCAGTTGCAGTGTAGATCTGTCTTCGACCAGCTCCCCGATGAAGCTACCGATCTTTAACTCACTTTCACCGAGCTTAGCAGCATAATTTACTTGGGGCAAGGTATCCTCTACCTCTACTGCTGCTGCGAATTTGCTGATGTGGATCAAGCCATCGCCATGGGTTCTCGGCATATGGTAATTGATCTGGGCGATAATGACACGCGCAGTTTCAATCGCTGGCTTGGCGACGTCCACTGAAACGCCCAACGAGCAAAATCCGTGGGCGTCGGGAGGTGAAACATTGATCAAGGCGACGTCCAAAGGAAGGTAACCCCTGCGGAAGAGCTGGCCTATCTCACTTAGGAATATGGGGACATATCCTCCTTGTTCGCTGTTAACCGCCTTTCTCACATTTTCGGAAACAAACAAGGAGTTGATAAAAAAGCTCCCTTTGCAGCTTGGGTCAGCCAGCGGCATATCCCCCAGAGTAGAAATGGAGACGATCTCGACATTTTCAAGTTCGCCCTTTCTGGCAGCAAGAGCTTTCAAAAGAGAGGTGGGCGTAGCAGCACTCCCGTGAACAAAGACACGTTGGTTGCTTTTAATTACTTTTACAGCTTCTTCTGCAGTCGAGTATTTCAAATCCATAGTTTAATTATATAATCCATCCAAAAAACCACAATAACAAAGGCGTCCACCTAATCTGTCTATAGTTTTTTAATTGCCCTAATTTTGAAGTAATATTGTTCTGAGAATTATAGGCAATCATTCAGAATAATCCAGCAGGCCTTTAAATCTTCTTGTAAGTTATCAATATCGTGTTAAAATGCCTTGGTTATCTTGACAAAATTAAACGAGGTATTTCTAAAGAGGTCATCATATCAAAACATCTTTCTATGTCAGGATCACCTGAAAACTATATCCCCCACAACCTGGTCAGAATTGTAACGGCGGGTTCTCTTTTTGACGGGCACGATGCCGCCATCAATATTATGAGAAGGATCATCCAATCCACCGGTTGCGAAGTAATCCATCTTGGGCATAACCGTTCAGTGCAGGAAATAGTGGATTGTGCTATTCAGGAAGATGTGCAGGGAATTGCTATTACTTCCTATCAGGGAGGACATGTCGAGTTTTTCAAGTACATGTACGACCTGCTTCAGGAACGGGGGGGCGGGCATATCAAGATTTTTGGCGGAGGCGGGGGCACGATCTTACCTCATGAAAAAGAACAACTTGAAGCTTATGGGATTACCCGTATCTATTCGCCAGACGAAGGGAGAACACTGGGGCTTCAGGGAATGATCAATGATTTGGTGAAACAGGCTGATTTCCCTTTGGGAAAAGATTTGCCAAAACAGACCTCCTCTTCTATTAAAGACAAAAAATCAATTGCTCGCTTGATTACCGCGGCAGAGAACTTTCCCGAAGAAAATCAATCTCTCCTGTCGGAAATCAAAAAAATAGCCGCTGCAAGCAAAACACCTGTTCTCGGTATTACAGGAACAGGAGGATCGGGAAAATCCTCCCTGGTCGACGAATTGGTTAGAAGATTCCTGATGGATTTTAAGGAACTTTCCCTGAACCAAAACATTGCCATCATCTCTGTGGATCCTTCCAAAAGAAAGACCGGCGGCGCCCTTTTAGGTGATAGGATTAGGATGAATGCCATCAACCATCCTCAGATATACATGAGGTCTTTGGCAACCCGACAGGCCAACCTGTCGCTATCAAAGTCCGTGGAAGATGCCGTGGACATATTGAAAGCCGCTGCTTATGATTTAATTATCTTGGAAACCTCTGGAATCGGACAGTCTGATACTGAAGTGGTAGAGCATTCGGATCTTTCCCTGTATGTCATGACCCATGAATATGGAGCTGCGTCCCAGTTGGAAAAGATTGACATGCTGGATTTCGCCGACATCATCGTTTTGAACAAGTTCGATAAAAGAGGCGCCTTGGATGCATTGAGGGATGTCAAAAAACAGTATCGGAGAAACCACGGCCTTTGGGAAATGAAGGAGGAAGATATCCCTGTCTACGGCACCATCGCTTCCCAATTCAACGACCCCGGTGTCAATACCCTGTATCGGGAACTGGTGTCTCAGCTGGCCTCCAAAACGGAATTTAAGCTAAAAAGCACTTTGGCAAAACAATCGGAGATTTCAGAAAAAAATCACATTATTCCTCCTTCCAGAGTAAGGTACCTCTCCGAAATTACCGAAAACAACCGAGGATACGACAGGTGGGTCAATCAACAAAGAGAGATCGCGCAACAATTATACGGCGTCCATAAAGCTATGGAAGCACTTCAAAGCAGCCCGACTCCTGAAAAAGATATCCTACTGAGTGGATTAGAAAAACTGTATGCTCAAATAGAACTGGAACTTGATCCGAAAAACAAAAAGAAAATCGAGGAATGGGCAGGTAAAGTTCTGTCCTATTCAAATGATCAATATATCTTTAAGGTAAGGGACAAGGAGATAACAGTTAAAACCTATACTGAATCGATATCGCATACCCGCATCCCCAAAATAACCCTGCCCAAGTATCAGGGCTGGGGGGACCTTTTAAAGTGGGTTTTGACAGAAAATGTGCCAGGGGAATTTCCTTTTACCTCCGGAGTTTTTCCATTTAAGCGAGAGGGAGAAGATCCTACTAGGATGTTTGCGGGGGAAGGAAGTCCTGAACGGACCAACAAACGTTTTCATTATGTATCCCGTAATATACTCGCCAAAAGACTTTCCACCGCTTTTGACTCAGTGACCTTATATGGTGAAGACCCTGATCATCGTCTGGACATTTACGGCAAAATCGGCAATTCTGGAGTGAACATCTGTTGCCTGGACGACGCCAAAAAGCTTTATTCGGGATTTGACCTTGCCGATCCTATGACTTCGGTGTCTATGACTATTAATGGCCCAGCTGCAACTATGACGGCGTTCTTTATGAATGTAGCCATAGACCAACAGTGTGAGCTATACATCAAAAAAAACGGTCTGGAGGAAGAGGTCAACTCCAAGATAGAAGCCTTATATGCCCAAAACCCTTACCCGCGCCCACAGTATAATGCGCCTATACCGGAGGGTAATGATGGCTTGGGTTTAATGCTGTTGGGGGTAACCGGTGACAAAGTACTTCCCAAGCAAGTATATGAAGCGATCAAAAAAGAAACCTTATCCAAGGTGCGTGGGACTGTACAGGCAGACATCCTAAAAGAAGACCAGGCCCAGAATACCTGCATATTCTCGACCGAATTCTCCCTCAGGTTGATGGGCGATGTACAACAATACTTCATCGATCATAAGGTAAGGAATTTTTATTCTGTTTCCATATCTGGATACCATATCGCGGAGGCAGGAGCCAATCCTATCACCCAATTGGCGTTGACCTTATCAAATGGCTTTACCTACGTGGAATACTACATCTCTAGGGGAATGGATATAAACCTATTCGCCCCCAATCTGTCGTTTTTCTTTTCTAACGGTGTTGATCCTGAATACGCTGTTATCGGAAGGGTAGCACGCAGGATTTGGGCAAAAGCCATGAAGTTGAAATACGGAGCGAATGAACGGTCTCAAATGCTGAAATACCACATCCAAACTTCAGGAAGGTCTCTTCATGCCCAAGAGATTGACTTCAATGATATCAGAACTACTTTACAGGCGCTGTATGCAATTTATGACAACTGCAATTCACTACACACCAATGCCTATGACGAAGCCATCACCACACCCACAGAGGCTTCCGTGCGGCGGGCAATGGCCATTCAGCTTATCATCAACAAAGAGCTGGGTATAACCAAAAATGAAAACCCCCTCCAAGGAGCTTTTATTATTGAAGAACTGACCGATTTGGTGGAGGAGGCTGTTTATGTAGAGTTTGATAGAATTACAGAGCGTGGAGGAGTACTGGGAGCTATGGAAACCATGTACCAAAGAGGTAAAATCCAGGAGGAAAGCCTCTACTATGAGATGCTTAAACACAATGGAGAGCTGCCCATTATCGGTGTAAACACATTCCTGTCCTCTACGGGATCGCCCACAGTAAATCCTGGGGAGGTAATCCGGGCCACTGAAGAAGAAAAAGAGCTGCAGATAAAAACACTGCGTCATTTGCACCAGAACCAAGAGGAAGTAAGGAAAACCCTCGATTCTCTCCAGAAGTCGGCCATCCAGAACGGTAATATTTTTGAAGACCTGATGGAAGCGGCAAAAATTTGTTCTTTGGGCCAAATTACCCGCGCCCTGTACGAGGTGGGCGGACAATATAGAAGAAATATGTAAAAATAGGAGTTGGAAGGAAGACCGAAGACGAAGGTCAGTATCTGCTGTCGAGGCCGATGGCCTGCATCCAAATAACCTCGGGAACAAGCCGCGGGGAGGTTCGCTACCCCTTTATATCTATGTAGGAGTTCAATCGAATTTCTATGGGGTCAAAAAAGGAAATAAAAATTGTAACATAAAATCAGTACAACACTGAATTCCGATGCTATAGTAAATAAATCCAGCTCCTTTGAACATTGCTTGCTGGACATTAGTTATTACGGTATCGTTGTCGAGCGAGTTTCACGTAAAAAAATCAATTCGACAGTCCCATAATTCAACAATTAAACAAATATGGCAAAGAGATCAATTACGCTCAATATGATAGCTGATCACGAATATGAATCAGTAAATGCAACAGGCAACAGCGTGCATATTGACATGTACGATGGGGAAAACAAAAGTCACCAGTCACCCATGGAGCTTCTCCTATCTGCTTTAGCAAGCTGTGCCTCTGTAGATGCTGTGCTCATGATGAAAAAGAAGAGGAGGGAAATTTTGGATTTCAAGGTTGAAGCGGAGGGAGACAGAAATGAAGGGATTCCAGCCTTTTATAAGTCCATAAACCTCAAGTTCATACTCACCTCTCCCGATGCCACCCAAGAAGAGTTCCAAAAGGTAATCAAGCTTGCGGTCGAGAAGTATTGTTCCGTAGCTTCCTCTTTGAAGTCAGAAATCACCTATTCAGCACTAGTTACCAGGTTGGCATGAGAGTCGTCAATGAATTCACTAAGAATGGAATCAAGATTTCGTTGTTTTCCTGGAACAACAAGTATCTATTGAAGTTCGAGCAGGGGATGATCGAACAGACTTTTAAGATCAGCGAAATGGACATCGTTGAGGAAAACGATCTAGCTATATTTTATTCAGATGATTTTCTGTCGAACGTTCAAAAAAGATTTGACGAAATGCATCAATTGCTTAGAAGTCAGCTGGAAAATATATAAATTGCTTCTATGTTTTGATGGCCAGAGAATTATGGCTAAATAGGTTAAAAGGGGGCATGTTTTCTTTTTCAAATGTGAAAAAATGGTAAGATGCGCAAATGTTGGTTTTTTGTAAAGCCAGGAGCACACCCCCCTACTCCATTTTAGGGTAATTTGGGCTTTATTATAAATTCGTTTTTTAGTGGAAGAACAAAAAAAGACTAAAGAAGCAAATAATTCTAGGAGGTTCTGGGTGCTCACCACTTTGGGAATGGCTTCTGTATTGATTATCGGCCTTTTATCCTATTCCCTATACTCCATCCTGTACAGCCATCTTCTGGAAAGCACGAAGGACTCTCTAAATAAAGAGGTACAATTGGCCTCTCAGGACGTACAAAAAGAATTTGCTTCCCTCAGGGACGATCTAAACTACTACGTGGATAAACTGGCCTCCCCAGAAAGCGTCGGGGATCAAGGCCGAATCATAAAATTGCTTTCTGACTATCGTTCACTTATCGATACCATTTATTTTATACAAGGGGATCAGCAATTCTTTTTCCTTCTCGACGACAATGATAACCTGCTTGGAAATGTACATACTGAAGAAGTCCAAGGGCACAGTTCAA
>DATGMS010000087.1:0-3712 GCA_035307285.1 Cyclobacteriaceae bacterium | reverse complement strand
TTCTCCCAAAACCAGTCCTCGTAGGGTTTGATGTTCTCATACCTCATGTGCCCCATGTAGAGGTACATCAACGCAGTCCTGCTAAAAAAATGCTCGGATTCTCCGGATATCACTTGGATTTTGGCAGAAGAATCACCCTTTCGGATGTGCCTTGCACAGGTAATTCCGGCAATACCGTTGCCAATAATTACTATTTTTCTGCCTTTTTTTATCATGAAAAAATGTGTTATTGGTTATTAGGTTGTTAGCGGAAACTCGATGGTCGGATGTCGAACCCAAAGAATGCCGAATCGTTTAGATCGTTTGACTGGTTTACTGATGGACCGACGGTTCCACGATTCGACAATACCACAATTAACCATTTAAACTGGCAGCTATCGTGGTGTGGCCGTCAAATGACTTCCTAGCAACTCAGGATCTTTGCTCTTTGTTCTCATTTGCACAAAGTCCACGGACCAAAGGTAGATCATAGTCATCGCGGTTGTTCGGCCGTTGGTACGGTTGAATGTCGGGCCATTGAATTCGTTTAACTGGTTTACTGATGGACTGACAGTTCCCCGATTCGACGATCCCACGATCAAACGATTAAACGCCCTGTCTTACGTCTCAATACTCAATACTGGATTCTATCCTACTCCACACTTACCTTAACTTTCTTCTTTTTCAATCTTTCCTCGGAAATCACAGGGATGAGATCATCTACTTTATCGCTCTTGATCGCTACATAGCTACCAAAGTCCTTGACCTCGATTCTTCCCAGATCTGCCTTGTCCAAGCCTCCTTTTTGAAGCAGCCAACCGACGATATCCACTTTATTGATCTTTTCTTTTTTGCCTCCACTAATGTAAATGGTCTTCCATTCCGGTTCTTGCGGGATCAAGCCTTCTTCCAAAGGTTCCTCCTGGGGCACGGTGTTTAGATATCGGGGAAGTGAATCCCTTTCCGTCAGCAAAAGATAGGCTGTGCCGGTGGCTTCCATTCTTGCCGTCCGACCGTTTCTGTGGATAAAAGCTTCCTCCTTTGGAGGCAATTGATAATGTACCACATAACGGACCTCTGGAATATCCAAACCTCTAGAGGCAAGATCTGTGGTGATCATAATCTTTACGCTTCCGTTTCTGAATTTGATCAAAGCTCTTTCCCTCTGGTCCTGATCCAGGTTACCGTGGAAAGTCACATGGCTGATATCACGGTTGCGCAAAAGCTCACTGATACGGGCTACAGCGTCTTTATGATTACAAAATACCAGTACCGGCTCACTGCCCAGTTTTCCCAATAGCTGAACAACCGCCTCAAATTTATCGTTGCCGAGAGCCCTCACCATTTTAAGGGTCAGCTGTTGGGGAATCTGATCCCCGGAATAATCCAGCTTGGCGTAATCCCGCATCCCGATAAAGGCCGGAACCTTTACGGCGTGGGTGGCAGAAGTCAGAATTCTTTTGGTAACACGCGGCATCTGGTTGATGATTCTTTTCATCTCGCTCTCGAAACCAAACTCGAGGGATTTATCAAACTCATCAAGGACCAGGGTCCGCACATTCCCGAGGTCGATGTTTCCTTTTTCAAGGTGGTCTGTCAGTCTTCCCGGCGTGCCGATCAACACCGCTGGAGGATTGGCCAAATTGTTCCTTTCTACCCGCATTTCATGGCCTCCATAACATACCGTCACTTTGTAATCGGTTTTCATAGATTTGAAAACCTGGGAGATCTGAAGCCCCAGCTCACGGGAAGGGACTATAATCAAGCTTTGGATGTCGGTAGAATCCGGATCAAGACTCGCCACGATTGGCAACAAAAAAGCGACCGTCTTGCCTGAGCCTGTAGGAGATAGGATCAAAACACCGTCCTCCCTTTTGCAGGTTTTCAGTGTTTCTTCCTGCATCGGGTTCAATGCCGAAAAGTTTAGGTTTTTTAATATTTGGTCAAGCATGATATGAGACGTTGAAAATGTGACGGAAGGTCGAACCGAAATTGGGATTGGTTATTGGTATTGTATCCTGATACTTTGACCTTAATGTCGGATGACCGATGACGGAAGCTTGGTTGATGGTTATTGGTTATTGGCTATTGACTATTAGCTATTTGATCTTGATACTTACGTCTAGATACTTACTTCTCTAATCTTTTTCTTCCTCTTCAGGTGAAATAATCAATCCCATTTTTTTGGCACGGGCTGTCCACTGGTTTCTTGCCAGCTGCTGCATGTCTGCTTCGCTGTCGGATTCATCTTGGATTTCCAATCCCAATAAGGTTTCCAGAATATCCTCCAAAGTCACAATGCCAGCCATCCCACCGTATTCGTCTACCACCAAGGCGATGTGTTCCCTTTTACTCATCATAATTTCGAGTACCACGGGAATGGAATAATGCTCAAAAATCACGGTCATTTCCCGGGTCAGCTCTTTGATGGTATGGTCAAATTCATCGTTGGCGAGCTTATCCAGAATATCATATTTGAGTACGTATCCTTTTATGTTATCTATAGTGTCTTTATACACAGGAAGACGTGAGAACCTCATGGACTTTTTGATCTCGAAAAGATCTTTAAGAGATTTATTCTCCTCAATGGCCAATACTACCGTCCTAGGAGTCATTACACTTGCCACTTTGATTGATTTAAAGCGAATTAGATTATGGATGATCTTAGATTCACTTTCTTCAAATACACCCTCCTTTACAGCAAGATTGGTCAACGCCGCTACTTCTTCCCGGCTTGTAGTTTGAGCTTCTCCCTTGCTGAAAGCTCGCGTGATAATTTCGGAAAACTTAACCAAGGGGTACAAACAGAAAATCATAGCTTGAAGAACAACCACCATCCAGGGAGCGACTTGTTTCCAATAATTTGCCCCGAGTGATTTTGGTATAATTTCGGAAAGTACCAAAATCGCAACGGTCAACACAGCTGAGATCACGCCAAAATATTGCTCTCCCCAAATAGCAACGGCTTGGGCTCCTACTCCTGCCGCTCCAACAGTATGAGCTATGGTATTGAAAGAAAGAATCGCTGAAAGAGGTGTATCTACATTGCTCTTAAGCTCCTTTAGCTTGGTGGCGTAAGCTTTCCCCTTTTCCTCCTCTGATAAAATATAAGAAGGGGTCACAGATAACAGTGCAGCTTCCAATAACGAACATAAAAAGGAGATGGCAATAGCAAGCGTAAAATAGACAATTAATAATGTCATTATAGTTTGTTAGTTATAGCCTACAAAGTAACGAAAAAATATCCAAATAATCTGTTAGACATATTTCAGTTGCCCTCTCCTAATCAAATTAATAGTACATTTTTAAAGTTGTGCTGATCCTCCCTGCTTTCAGTTCGAATCTAATTTTTTGACCAATATTTATTTTTAAATTTTTATAAATTTTATAAAATTATTGAATAGATTACGGAAAATTCCGCTTAATGAAAAAGCAGTTGCTGTTGTTTGTACCGCTTCTTTTTTTCTCTTCCACTCTGTTTGGAGTAGAAGAGAAAAGTGCTACTAACGCGGAATCAGCTGTCGTCTTTGACTACGAGGAGATCTCCGAGAAGCTTGATCGGGTAATCTCCCCCACTTCTTCCCCGGCTGTCATTCCAGATCTACCGCGGGCTGTCGGTGAACAAAACAATTCGGATCAATCCAAAAAAGTCAAGGCGGGCTTTCAAGAGGTATCCGGCTTTGTTTTCTGCATTATTGACTATTCGGAAGTCTTACTAAAATGGACCAGTGGT
>DATGMS010000086.1:0-5218 GCA_035307285.1 Cyclobacteriaceae bacterium | reverse complement strand
GGTAGCAACAGGCACCACGCCGTGTCCCATTCCCTCCATAATGACCAAGGGAAAACCTTCACGCCAGGAAGTGACAAGAATCAAATGTGCATCACTGTACACCTCGTTAAGCTTTTCTCTGTCAAACACTTCTCCGAGGATGGTGACATTAGAACCCACTCTTGTCGTCCATTCATAAAAATCCCCTACCATAATAAACTCGAGGGGCAAGTTCCGTTCCCTGCACTGCCTGGCAATGTCTACAAAAATTTCAGGACGCTTTTCAGGGGCATTTCTGGATACAAACAATACTTTTAAGGATTCGTTATAATTTTTGGAAGGCGCATCCCTAGGGAGATCGGCTTTGTTGGGAATAATGGTAAACTTCCCCAGGTACATTTGGTCGATGCCATTTTCGGCATAGAGCTTTCTAAAGTCGCTTTTGGTGGTTTCCCCCAGAATCACCCGGTGGTCAAGACGGGTCACATGGGGTAAGCTATAAATTTCCGGGCCGTTGGGATCAAAGGTGAAAGCGTGGATAAGGTCTACCACCTTCACATGCTGATGAAGATACGGTATCAACTCATAAAAGAAATGACTATGACACCCAAAGGCAACCGGCTTATCTTGTTCATTGATAAATCCGGCTATTTTTTTCAACAAGAATACACTCCATGATCTTTTTTTTGACCATCTGCCCAATTCGATTGTTTCTGCATAGGTTTGGAATTCCCTTTTAAAACCTTCGTTTTCGGAGCTGTCGGTTATAAAACACAGCGGCCTTTGATCTTTAAAAACCTTGAGAATATCTGCATGTACGCGTTCTCCCCCACCGATTTGCCAAAAAGGAAAGAAAAAGAACGGTTGACGTTTCCCTCTCAGCATACCAAAGATATAAGGAGCCCTAAACAGGGCCTTTGCATTCTCTGCCTTTCTTATTACTATGGCTTTCAGTGATTTGGGCATTGACGGATATTTTTGGTGGTATTTAAGATAAACATTAATTAAAATAACAAAGAGCTAAGACGCTAACTTGGTTGGTTTAACTTGGGACTTTTCGCTTTACTTCAAATGCTCTATCCAGTTCTGCATATACAGTCTGAGTGGTAAAATGGTTGTTGAACAGCTCCCGACCCAGCCTACTTTGCTGCTCGTAAAGCTCAGGGGAATTCAGTAGGTTACAGATATTTTGTGCAAGCCCTTCCGGTTCATCACTAACCAAACAGCCATTGTTGATTTTATTCGGTAGCCCGTCCACTCCTCTGGAAGTACAAACGACCGGCAATCCATAAGAAAGGGCTTCAACTACCTTTATCTTTACTCCCGTGCCGCTCAACATCGGACAAATCGACACCTTGGCATTGACGTAATAATTGTGGAGATCAGCCGCATAGAGAATTTTAATTACATTTGGATACTCTCCTAAATAATCCGATATTTTTCCGATAACACAAATCGAAACACCCGTCGGCAACAATGGGAAGACCTGCTCAAAAAACCAAGCGGCAGAGTTCCTGTTATGGGGGTTATCACTGGCAACATATATTAGATCATAAGCACGTTCCAGAGGAAATCCCTCTTGGGAAGGCGTGTCGAAGTAAGGGGGGATCAGCCTTATTTTGCTGGTGCAGAACTGTCCAAATACGAACTGTTCATCGGAAGATATTACCCAAGCCTCATCAAATTTGTCCAGTTTCCTGATTTCATCTTCGAAAGTAGCTCCTAATTGAAAATTGCTCTCTTTGGTATGGTGCAAAGTCAAAAAGTCATGGGTATCTACAATAGTTTTACTTCCCGAAGCAAATGCGGTATTGATCAAATCGGTCCAATACAAATAGCTAATGATGATCACATCATAGGTTTTCGCCTGAAGGATTTCCTCAAATGCCTTCTTTTGGTTTAGGGAGATGTCGACGTTCAAACTACTGGTAACCCCAAGCTTTTTCTTATAAAAATGATTGGGCAATTTGAAATCAAGGAAGTACTTTACACGGTTCCTCTTGGAAGGTTTCTTCTGTATAAAATAAATATCCTCAATCCACCCCGAATGCTTGATTTCCTCTATGTCGGGAGTTTCCCATTTGCTCATACCTTGCCGCAAACTGACAAAATCAACCTTCATCCCCCTGTTTTTGAAATACCGAAGAAGCTGCAATGCACGGGTTTTGTTTCCCGCGTTATTTTCCAGCGGATTCTCCGGAAAAAAATAAAGTATATTCTTCATTATCCTGTATTAGATGTTCCTGCTAATTCTTTGTACACGTTTATCGTCTTGTGCATACAGACTTCCAAGGTAAAGTGCCCAAGGCGCTCTCGGCCTCTTTGCGATAGACTTTCTACCAGTTCTTTATTGCCAATAACCGTCTTAACAGCACTTGCAATACTGTCCGGTGAATAGGGATCAAAATAGACCACCGCATCACCTCCTACTTCTGGAAAGCAACTGGTATGGCTTACAGCTACCGGACAACTGCTCTGGAAAGCCTCTAATATCGGCAACCCAAATCCCTCATACAATGAAGGGTAAACGAACAGCAATGCTTTTTCATATAATGTTTTCAACTGCGAATCACTCACCTGCAACTGATGGACAGCTCCTGTTAATCTGCTCCTACGCAGAAGTTCCCTTTCCGCCAAATTGAAGCCTCCCCCTCCGGCACAAACAACCGATAATTCTTTATCTTCCCACAAAAGCATGGAACACGCTGTCATAAAGCGACTGAAGTTTTTATAGCCGTTTCTAGCTCCTACAAACAACAGAAACCTCTGCGGCAAATCCCTGACAGTACCATCATTACCTTCGATCCTATACAATCCATGATGGATCACGCTGATTTTGTCTTCCTGCACACCGTATAGGTCCATAAGATCGTTTTTGGTCGAGGTAGAAATGGCGATGATATGGTTGGCTTTTTCGATTACCTCCCGCTTATAGGTAATAAAGGGGTCGTTTTGAGGAAAAAATTCGGGAAAAAGTTCATGAGTCATGTCATGCACTGTGAGTACAAACGGCCGCTTCAGGTACGGCAAGAAATAAGCATCATAATACGTAGGATGAAAAACATCGTATCGATTTTTCTTAACGAGGTATCTGGCGTATTTCTTATTAAACGAATAAGTGCGGGATCGGCTGACCAGTGTACGCCCGAATTTGGGGGAAAGCGGAAAGCTGGATGTCGGCAGGTAGTGGTTTCTAGAGACCAAAATACCGCGATCCATGGCCATGTCTTCCCGTTTTTCTATTTCGTCTTGAATCACTGAGAAATATCGGGAAATCCCGCCATAATCCTGCAGGGAGAAGGTTTGGTGGTCAAACTGTATCTTCATCCCTTCATTTTTAATTTAAACTCCTTAAACAGGTACCTCCAGTGAGCGACCTTCCCGAAATACTTCTTGATCAACATTGGTTTGTCCTTTTCAAACTCAACATCTATTTTCTGGGCCGATGCCCCATCAGTAGCAAACCTTGCCGTTACTAGGTCAACATATTGCCATTTATACAACGGATCGAACCAACATTGCATGTTCAGATGGTGATCGGCATAAAGTAGATATTTTTCGTCAAATCGGTATTTCTCAAACACTGCTCTAGGATATAAAATGCTTTGGTGGCATATGTTATTTTTGGCCAGAAAGTATCCGTCGATTTCTCGGCCCGTCGGTACTGAATCATACAGCACATTAGAATAGTACAGCGTCTGAGAATCTTTCAGGTAGGGAGCAATGCCGGAGAAGCTTGGGAGCAACTCATCATCTGCTCCTAAAAAAACAATCCATTTGCCCCTTACGTATTTCAGCGCCTTGTTCATCGCATGGTAGATGCCATTGTCTGGCCCACTGTGCCAGAAAGCGATTTTTTCACTTCGTTCTTTCAACAAATCCAACGTTGCGTCGGTACTATTACCGTCAATAATGATATGTTCGATGTCCTCAAATTCCTGCAGGATGACACTGTCAATACATGTGGAGAGGGTATCTGCGGCATTATAGCAAACAGTGACCACCGAAATTAAAGGAGCCGGCCTATTTTTATCATTGATGGTATAATATCCTCCTTCGCTCATAATTATATCATTCTTTTTCTAACGCCATTCCACATGCGGATACAAAATAATGAAATAGGATTTTTATTGACTTTTATTACACGCGAACCTGATAAATAGAAAGATGTGGAGGGAGTTTGTATCCATCTCGACCTAAAATAATGGCTGTACTTTTTGACAAGGTTTTTCCTGCACCGGCGAAAATTATTGTCTACATTCCCCCTGCTTTTATGCAAAACGTGAAAATCAATCACATAACTCTTGTATCCTTTGGCGGCTGCCTGGAGACATAGATCCACACCATACAGATGAAAGCCCGACAAGTCAGCTGAAAAGGACAAACCCGCAACGTTGTTAACGAGCATAAAATGCTCATCTATGCTTTGCGCTTCCAAAGGAAATTTACCTTTGTCTTTGAGCGTGCCGTCAGGATACGATACTTTATAGACAATATAATTGGGTCCCACTGCGCCGGCATTGCCTGCCACTGCCCAAGCTGCATCTAGTGTATGTAGCTCAGTAATCCGCTGTTCGAGTTGGTCACGTTTGTCGAAATTCAAAAGTATGTCCTGGTGGCAAAGGATCACATATCTCCCCTTGGCGCGTTGAAGCATGATGTTCAGCCCAGCATAGGCGTCAAACTGATTCTTTTTTGAATTATCCACATATAGAAATTCAGAGGTGGACAAAGAAAATCCAGCTTCCACGAAAGAAGCCATCATTTCTTGATATTCCTGCCTGTTGCTGACTAAGGTACAGATGGAAAAATCCAACGGAAAAACCCGTTCCTGAACAGACGTGGCCTGAGCTATTAATTCTTGCATATTATGATTTTATCAAAACCAAAAATACAATATATCGTCGATAGTGAACCAGCTTTTGGCCAAGTCAATCAAATAAGATAATTGTTTTTCTATTTTTGTACAGCTCATTTAGATTAAAAACGAAATTTATAGGGAGAATGCGACAGATCGTAAAGGAAATCATTCAGTGGCTGCGGCAATTCCTTCGGGAACGCTTCCACCAAGACAACCCCTTATTCCCTTACTACCTGACCATTGTGATATCCTTTGTGCTCTTTGTGATCAGCTTGAATGTCTTTGTGGAGATCACCGAAGACCTCAAGGAGGATGAACTGACAGCCTTTGATGATACTGTCAGCGCCACGATTCAATCTTTCCGAACCCCTTCATTGA
>DATGMS010000085.1:0-16895 GCA_035307285.1 Cyclobacteriaceae bacterium | reverse complement strand
GTTCAGGGGCTATTATCAACCGCAGGGCTCAATGCCCCTAGATTTCTTCTACTTAGAACTTCCTGTATTTTCCGTCTAAATATTGATTGGCTTCTTTCTCTTCAAATTTCGCCTTTTTGCTGTCCCAGTGAAGGGTCTGATTCGGAAAACGGCCGGCAATTACCCCTAATAATATCGTCTCAGTCAATCGGGAAGCATAGGAAAACGGCGCACTGCATTCGTCTTTGCCTAGACAAGCATCCACGAACTGGTGGTAGTGCTTTTTGCTTTCGGAATCGTAGTCTTTTACGGGTTTTCCCAGATTAAACTGCTCAATGTCCATTTCCTTGTACTGGCCGTCAACGATCAGTCGGGGCAGCTCCTGGAAATGTGGAAGCAACAGCCTTCCTTTTTCTCCCATAAACATGGCGCCTTGTTCTGGTAACGTTTCACCATTTGGCAATTTCAAATCCTCATGATCAGCTGGTGCTCCGACACCGTCATACCATACCCACTTCAAGGTTTCGGCGGTATAGGGGGTAGACGGGAACTCATACGTTACGGTGTTGTGCTCAGGAAATCCAAATCCCGTAGGTTGACGGCATTCGTTAATAATGGTCCTTGGCACGTCTAACTGAAGCGCATTGTAGGGGGTGTCAAAAATATGTACTCCCATATCCCCCAATGTACCGCAGCCAAAGTCCAAAACTTTTCTCCAATTGCCCGGGTGATAATACCCCTCTTTGTATGGACGCTCAGGAGCCGTACCTAACCAAAGGTCCCAGTCCAAATTTGATGGTACCGCATCGCTTCCTTCAGGTTCAGGACCATCAAATCCCCAGTTTTTAGGAGACCATGCCCTGACCGTATGGACTTTGCCGATGATACCCGATTGTATTAAAAGAGTAGCCAATTTATAGTCATAGAAAGAATGGACTTGGATCCCCATCTGGGTTACAAGACCTTTCTTTTCCGCAACTTTTTTCATTTCCCTAGCCTCGGAAACATGGTGGGTCAATGGCTTCTGGCAATAAACTGGCTTGTCCATTTTCATGGCTAGCAAGGAGGCAGGAGCATGGGTGTGATCTGGGGTGGAAACAATCACCGCATCGATGTCGTCTTCCATGTCCTTTAGCATTTCACGGTAATCCTTGAACGTCTTGGCATTTGGAAATTGCGCTTTCGCTTCTGCCAACATCTTGGCATCCACATCGCAAAGCGCCACTACATCCACCAAATCATGTGATGAGATAGCCGCCAGATCTTCCTTTCCCATCATTCCCAACCCGATATGGGCGGTACGGAGTCTTCCGTTGGCACGGGCTTTGGCCAAGAGTGTCGGTGCCAAGCTTAAGCCTAACACTCCCAATCCGGACTTTTTGATAAAATCTCTCCGGTCTATTACCTGAAATTTTTCGTTCATATTATTCCTAAATTATTTATCGATTATTTAATCGGGGTCAACCCCTAATTTTTTATTACTACCAATTGAGTCAACCCATTCTTCAAAACGCTATTCGTTATCGAAACACTTCAAGCGCAGGGATTTTTAGCCGGAGGTAAACTAGGGGACAAATTAATCTTTTCGGGGGAGATTCACGCAATAGATTTCATAAAAATTCTTAAACGAGCTGTAAGGGAACATTTTGCTTTTTGCTGATTCAATTTGGGGACTTCCTGTCGAAAATTAAACAGATGATTCCCGCGGAGAAACTCGTAGCCATTCATTTTGAGAAACATCCATTGTTTGTTCTCCCCCTTCTTTTTTCTTTTCTTGATTTTTCAACCATTACTCCTTCATCAATTCAGAGGGCAGCTGCTTAAACTGTTCCTTAAACATTTTTCTAAAGTATTTTACTGAGCTAAACCCCACTTCGAAAGCCGCCTGGGAGACGGTATATCTCTCTTCTTTAATAAGATGTGCGGCCCTTTTAAGCCTTACACTCCGTATGTATTCATTGATGTTCTGGCCAGTAATCGCCTTTATCTTCCTGAAAAGTGATGTCCTGCTTAAATTCATGTCTTGGGCAATAACATCTACTTGGGTGTTATCCTGCAACAGATTTTTCAGGATGACGATATCCAGCTTTCTCAAAAATTCTTTCTCCCGATCAAGGAGCTTGTTGTCCTCATCGGACAATCCCTGAACCTGTTCTTCCAGGCCAGAGAAATACTTCCTTAGTTTTATTCTGTTATCCAATAGATTTCTGATCCTGGCCAGCATTATTTGCCCGCTGAATGGCTTTGTGATATAATCATCTGCGCCTTTCTGGTATCCGGTCTGTATGCTCTCGGAATTATCCTTGGCAGAAAGAAGGATAATCGGTATATGCGTGGTCGTCATTTGCTCTTTGAGGATGGCGCAAAGATCAATCCCGTTTTTCTCCGGCATCATGATATCGGAAATAATCAGATCAGGGACATATTGAGAGGCTTTTTCCAAGCCTTCCTGACCATTTTCTGCATGGATCAAATTATATTGCTCTCCCAATATCCCATCCAAATAGGCCAGGATATCTGGATTATCATCAATGAGCAGAATCAACTCCCGGTTTTGACGAACCTGAATTTTTTTGGATATCTTTTCCGGTGTGGGTATTAAAATGTCATGCTTCCACGCATCATCCGTTTTTTCGGAAGGCACTGGGGGCTCAGGAGTAGGGGAGAATGCATGCGATAAGCGCTGATCAAGGGGTATTGAAATGATAAATATTGAACCTGAAGGAGAGGACTGCTCCACGGCTATTTTTCCTTTATGCAGTTCGGCCAGGCTTTTAGATAAAGCGAGACCTATGCCTGTACCCTTTTTCCTTTTATTACCACGGCCAGATTGGTAATACCATTCGAAGATATGGTCATGATCTTTTGGGTTAATTCCAGGCCCGGAATCAGAAACTTTTACCGTAAAACAGGTTTCATTTTGGCTCAAGTATACCTGAACCCGGTCTTCCCCTTTACAGTGTTTGATGGCATTGGAAAGTACATTATTTACAATAATTTGAATTTTCTCCAGGTCAACATAAGCCACCACCTCGTTTTCAGGTAGTGATAAAGTAAGCAAAATTTGTTTTTTCTTGGCCAAAGGTTGATAGTTCAGTACCCATTGCTCCAGATGGACAGAAAGATTGTACTCAGAAAGCTTTAATTGGTTTAAACCTACCTCTGACTTTCTGAATTCAAGGAGTTTATCAATTAAACTGTATAGGTATCGGCCGTTTTTGTGGATGAGAAGTAGATTTTCCCGGTGTTTTTTGGTTTTGATTTGCGCAATTAAATCCTCTACCGGTGCGAGTATCAGGGTAAGGGGAGTTTTCAATTCATGGGAAAAGCTGGTGAAGAACCGAAGCCTTTCCTCATTCAGGTCATGCTCCAACTGACGTTCTTTCTTTTCGAACAAAAGCATATTTCTTAATCGGATGCGTTCCGCATAGTACCTCATGATCCCCCACACTATACCCACCATCAGCACCAAATACAGCAAATAGGCCGGTATGGTTTTCCAAAAAGGAGGGGTAATGGTTATGGGAAGTTCATTGGTCAATACTTTGCCCTGACCAATATGAGCCTTGACTTTTAGCAGGTACTTTCCGGGAGGAATATTGCTCAAATTGGCGGTGCCAGTACTTTGGGTATCTATCCAATGTTGGTGGTAGCCTTCCAATAGGTAGGAATAGGTTACATCATTGGCGTTGGGATATTTCAAAACGCTGAAATCTACCGAAAATAATGTTTGATGGTGGGCCAAGGTAATGTGGTTTTGATAGGCCAGATGTTCGCTCAGAATACCGTTTTTATCTTTAGGATCGACGGATATAGGTTTGTTGAACACCTTTAAGTTATCAAATACCAATGGAAAGGAAGTTTGCGAAAAACGGACATCGGTGGGGTTAAACAGGTTAAGCCCCTTATTGCCTCCAAAATAGAGTATGCCATTGCTGCTTTTAAGCGCCGCACCTATGTTGAACTCACTGTGCTGCATATTATTGAAGTTGACAATCTCATGCGTTGTAGGATTGTAGTAGCTGATCCCGTTGAAGGTACCCAGCCAGATGCCGTTGTCATTGTCCCTAATGATACTGCTTACCGTATTGTTGCTAAGTCCTTCATACTCAGTAAAATTTCGGACTTCTCCAGAAAATGGGTTTAACCGCACCATTCCTCCATATCTCGTGCCTATTAAGACATCGCTGGCGGACAGGGAGACAACTGAGAATGCAATATTGCTAGGCAATCCGTCTGTGTTTTCCATGGTGAAAAAATCTGCGCTGTCTGTGTCCGGCATGTACTTTATAATTCCTGACCCAAAGGTGGCCATCCATAGATTCCCATCCTCGTCTTCATCTATGTCTCTTATATCGATCCTCCCAAATCTTTCAATGAATGTAAATTCATCGGCATCTTCCGAATACTTGAACAGACCACCGCGATTGGTTCCCACCCATATTTCCCCTTTACTGTTTTCGAAAATAACTCTGACGTCACTTCCCTCGTTTGCCCCACCTTGCAGATAATGTTTGCTGTACCCTGTTAAAGGGTCCATCTTGTTAAGGCCACCTTGATAAGTTCCAACCCACAGTCTTCGCTTTTTATCTTCATGCAATGAAAGGATGTAATTGTTGCTTAAACTATTTGGGTCCTGCGGATCGTGTACATAATGTTTGAATTTTCCAGTTTTTGGATCCAGAAGATCAAGACCTCCTCCGTCTGTTCCGATCCAAATTTTTCCGTCGCTACTTTCAGCAAGTGATCCGATACGGTTATGGCTTATACTCTCCCGGCTAGCGATGGTATTCTGCAACAATTTAATCGGTTCTCCGTTGGTGTTTACAAAGTTGAGCCCGGTACTGGTGCCCAACCACATATTTCCCCCCCTGTCCATTTTTATAGAAGAGATAGTTCTGTTGAAAACGCTGGATCCATCAGTCGTAGGCCAAAAATATTTCACCGAAAAACCCGAAGCTTTAGACAAAAAGTCCTGCTTGTTGATGATGTTCAATCCGCCGTTGCGGGTGCCTATCCAAAGTTGCCCCTTGTTGTCCTCTTCAAAACTCAGCACATCCGAATCACTTAACCCCCGGTAGGACGAAGAAGAATGACCTAGACTAAGCGTGTCCCCTTCTACAGTAATCACATGGATTCCCTCCTTTGATCCTACCCAGATGTTTCCTTCCCCATCTGTGTATAAGCTGTTGATGGATAAGGGTGCCGATTGGCCAGCTGGATTGTAAATTCTTGTAACGGTTTTTGTCGGATAGTCAATTTTATTGAGACCTTGGTCAAAGGTCCCCACCCACAGGACAGAGTCGCCCTGCATGGATAGACTGGAGATTTCATTGGATGAAATAGAAAATTGGTTTCCCTCCTGATGCTTGAAGGCGGCGGACGGTACTCCATCCTTTAAAATCTGGACGCCGCCCCGGTAAAGTCCCAGAATAAGTTCATTGCTTGGGCCAAAGGCAAGGCTACTTACGCTATTGCTTAAAAGTCCATCCTCTTGGCTTATCCCAGTGAACACCTCTCTCTTTGGATCATAAATATTTAGGCCCTTGTCAGTAGCCAAAAGTAGCTCCCCCTTATTGTTCAACTTCACCTGTTGTACATAGTTGTTGACTAGAGAATTTTGGCCCAACCGGTAATTGGTTTTGTAGCGCGTAAATTGGCCTCCATCATAACGGTTTAGGCCGTCTATTGTGGCAATCCACATGAATCCTAGAGAGTCCTGTTCAATGCTGTTGACTACATTGTGAGACAAGCCAGATTCTACGTCCAACAAATAAAAAGTAAGTTTATCTTCTATGGGTTGGGGCCCATTGTTTTGATACTGTCCATAACCTATCCTCACCGCTAGGCAAAAGAGTATACAGAGTACGCTTTTTTTCATTCAGGCCTTTTCTTTCGATCCACAAATTTTGGAAATAAATCGCAGTAAACCTATGAATGAAAAGATTGGCCGATTTGTATCCCTTCATAAGCCGATTTATGTCCCCTACATCTATTTGGTTTATTTGAATATTGCAGGTTGAGAGTTTGTAAAGAAGGGTATTCATGAAGAATAAAATGTATCGTTCTCTTTACCTGTCTCTTTTATTTCTATTATTAATTAACCTAAAATAATATGCTGAAAAACGTACAATGTAAGGTCTTATTGATGACCTTAACCCTATTCTTTGCCTGCCTAGCTCAGGATGCCTTCTCGCAACAGGCAAGGATAGAGGGACGGGTGTTGGATGAAACGGGGTTTGGACTTCCCGGTGCATCGGTTTTAATTATGGGGACTTCGATTGGGAGTGTGACTGACCTGGACGGGTACTTCCAACTTGAAGTAGGCAATGTCGAGTCACCCGTTTTAAGGGTTTCTTTTATTGGATATACTAGCCAGGAAATTGCGGTAAATGACCAGACGACATTTACCATCACCTTGCAGCAGGACATGCAGTCCCTAAGTGAGGTTGTCATTGTAGGCTATGGGGAGCAGAAAAAAGCAACCCTTACCGGTTCGGTTTCCCAAGTGGATGGCAGGGATTTGCTTAACAGTCCCCAGCCGAACATTTCAAACTCTTTGGCAGGAAGGTTTTCCGGGCTTATTGCTACCAACCGAGGCGGAGAGCCAGGATACGATGGGTCGAGCATTTCCATTAGAGGGCTTGCTACGACGGGCAACAATGATGTGTTGGTGGTAGTGGATGGCGTTCCGGGCCAAATCGGTGGACTGGAAAGGCTTAATCCTGATGACATAGAGAGTGTCTCTGTATTAAAAGATGCATCCGCTGCCATCTATGGTAGTAGGGCTGCCAACGGAGTGATATTAATCACCACCAAATCCGGAAAACAGGGCAAGCCGCAGATTTCCTACAGCTTCAATCAGGGCTTCTCTTCACCTACACGTTTGCCGGACATGGCTGACGCCGGTACCTACGCGGAGATAAGAAACGAAATTGCCTACTATAACAACAGGCAAAACGGGCTTAACCAGATTTATAGCCAAGAGGAAATTGGCAAATTTAGGGATGGATCCGATCCTCTGAATTACCCCAATACCGATTGGGCGAGGGAGTCACTTCAACGTTATGCATTACAGAGCCAGCACAACCTCAATGTCCGGGGTGGTTCTGAATCTGTGAACTATTTTATGTCATTGGGAAAAACCTCTCAGGATGGGCTTTATAAAAATGGAGCTACGCAATTTGATCAATACAGTTTTCGATCAAATTTGGACGCCAATATCACCGATAGATTGAATGTAGGCCTTTCCTTATCTGGCAGAAAGGAAGCAAGGCAGTTCCCGACGGAAGGAGCAGGCTTTATTTTTAGATCAATTTATAGAGCATATCCAACTATTCCTGCGGTTTATCCCAACGGTCTTCCGTCCAGTGGTATAGAAAATGCCAACCCTGTCGTGTTGGCAACCAAACAGGGCGGTATCCATGAAAATCCAAATTATGTATTCAACGGAATCCTCAGGGCAAGTTACGACCTGCCTTTCTTGGACGGACTTTCTGTTGATGGATTTTATTCAGTAGATGAAAGCTCTGCCCGTTCCAGAAACTTCAGGACGCCATATACCCTTTACAATTACAATAGGGGACAGGATGCATATAATCCTGTGGTAGTGGGAGGCGGCCCAGACCAACAGGCGTCTCTATCGGAAGAACACTTCAACCAGTCCATGATAGTCAGTAATATCAAGCTTAATTTCAACAATAATTTTGGCGATCATTTTCTGGATGCTTTTGTAGGATATGAACAAGCTGAAAACCGATCCCATACCATGAAAGCTTCCCGCTTACATTTTCCTACCATTGAAACGCCTGAACTCTCTCAAGGAGGCGCTGCGGCTTCAGATTATGACAACTACGGTAGCAGCTACAACTTTACCCGGGTAAGTTATATCAGTAGGGTTGTTTATAATTATAAGGAAAAATACCTGGCAGAAGTACAGGCAAGGGTAGACGGGTCTTCTATTTTCCCAAAGGGAAATCGTTATGGTTTTTTCCCATCTATATCTGCCGGTTATAGAATCTCTGAAGAAGAATGGTTCCGTGACAGCAACAATTTCATCGATGATCTGAAGATCAGAGCCTCTTATGGTCGATTAGGAAATGACAATGTGGGTCAGTTCCAATTCTATGATAACTATTCGTTCAATAACCGCTATGTGATAGGAAATGAAGTCACCACCGGTATAGATCTGACCAGGTTGGGCAATCCTAATATTACCTGGGAAGTGGCCACCAAAACGGATATCGGGATCAATGCTATCTGGTTGAAAAACTTCTTGACGGAAGTGATTTACTTCCAACAGGATAGGTCCAATATCCTTACCACCAGAAATGCCTCTGTACCGGGAACTTCCGGTATCGTCAATCCTCACGGAGGGGGTACCTTGGTTCCATCCGAGAACATAGGTGAGGTAAAAAGCCATGGGCTAGAAGCCACAGTAGGGTATGAGCATTCAGGGAACGTGAATTTTGGTATATCCGGTAATATAACCTACGCCAAGAATGAGCTGGTATTCAAAGACGAAGCACCTGGCATATTGGATTACCAAAGAGAGACTGGAAGGCCCTTAAACACTTATTTGCTTTATAATGCGATAGGCATCTTCCAAACGCAGGCCGACTTGGACGCATATCCCCATGTACCGGGAGCACAGCCCGGGGATTTGATTTACGAGGATTTTAACAAGGATGGTGAAATCACCGCCGACGATATGTTCCGTACCAAGTATGGAAACATCCCGGAGTTGACATTTGGTCTAAACCTACATGCTGGGTGGAAGAACTTTGACTTTTCAGCGGTTATTTCAGGCCAATCACGGGTTAACCAATATGTGCTTCCCGAATCTGGAACGGTTGGGAACTTCTATAGCAGCTGGTCGGATAACAGATGGAGCCCTAACCATTCAGACGGTACTTATCCAAGAGTAAGCGAAAGGTCTTCTTCTGCAATCAGTGGAGGTCTGTTCAGGAATAATTTTTGGCTAAACGACGCATCTTTCGCAAGGCTTAAAAACATCCAGGTTGGATACACCCTGCCGGCGGAATTGTTGGAAAGGTTTGCATTGGGGAGTGTGAGAGTGTATGCCAATGCTTTCAACCTGCTTACAGTGACAGGTGTCAAGGATTTTGATCCGGAAGGTTCAAGCGAAAGTGGTCAGTTTTACCCTCAGCAGAAAATTATCAACCTAGGATTGAATATTCAATTTTAAAGAAAGGAAACCATGAAGAATAAAAATATAATAAAAAAAGGCTTGGTAGTCATGTTGGCGATAGGTTCCCTAACGGCTTGCGACGACGACTTTTTGGAGATTGTCCCTACAGACAGGGTTTCAGATGCATCCATCTTAGCGGATTCTACCTTGTTTGAGGCTTACGTGATCAACAGGTACCTGGGTGTAAGGCTGACAGAAAAAGAAGGGGATGCCTATCAGCCAGGGTTCGGAAGGGGATTTGAATATGCCCTCTGGGGATCTCTTACTGATGAGGCAATCTATAACAATGACGACAATACCTGGTTTATTCAACAAGGCCAGTTGTCTCCGGAAAATACCGGCATTGCAGGAACCTTCTGGGCAAGGAGCTACCGAAGCATTAGGGAATGCAATTATGCGCTTACCAATATCGAGGAACTTGAAATGAGTGCTTCCGGCAAGGACAGACTGATTGCAGAGCTCAAATTTATCCGTGCTTTTCGCTATCATGACCTGATCAGGAATTACGGAGAAGTCGTCCTGCTTGGAGATAGGGTTTCCCAGTTGGGAGAGGATTTTTCCGATCCATCCCTGTACAATAGGGTTTCTATTGAGGAGGGAATCCAATATGTGATCAACGAGTTGGATGAGGCTTTGGTAAATCTGCCCATGCAAAATAGCGGGAACTGGCAGGAAGGTAGGGCTACCGGAGGTGCAGCATTGGCTCTTAAATCCAGGCTATTGCTTTATGCGGCAAGTCCACTATATACAGGAGGAAATAATGATGCAGGAAAATGGGCAGATGCAGCATCTGCAGCTAAAGAGGTAATGGATTTGGGTATATACAACCTCTATCAACAAGGCTACGGCAATCTTTTCTTGACCTCAGGTAGCAATGAGGAAGTGATCTTCGCCAGGTACTATAACATCAACGCCAGGCACACCGCATTGGAGATAGCGAATGGTCCCAATGGATATGATGGTTGGGCTGGTAATGTACCACTTCAGAATCTAGTCGACGACTATGAAATGATGGATGGGACCAAATTTGATTGGGATAACGCCTCACATGCGGCAGCACCTTATGAAAATAGGGATCCCCGGTTTTATTCAACGATTCTCTACAACGGCGCGCCTTATAGAGGCCGGGCCGTCGAAACATTCCTTCCGGGAGGGTTAGACAGCAGCGACGGGCCTTCTAACTGGAACACGAGTAAAAGTGGTTACTATTTAAGAAAGTTTATAGACGAAAGGTTGCCGATCCAAAATCCTTGGGAAGTAGCTGGCACGCAAAACTGGATTTACTTCAGGTTTGCTGAGATACTCTTGAATTATGCGGAGGCGCAAAACGAGGCAGTCGGCCCTGATGCGTCCGTTTATGAAGCGATCAATAGCATTAGGGGAAGAAACGGAGTCGACATGCCCCCGCTTCCCCAAGGTTTGTCGCAGTCTGAAATGCGGGAACGAATCCGTCAGGAAAGAAGAGTTGAATTGGCATTTGAGGAACATCGTTTTTACGACGTAAGAAGATGGAAAATTGCCATGGAAACTGAAAATGAACCTGCCTACGGAATAAATGTAGTCAAGACAGGGGAAACAGCATTTTCCTATAGTACCAAGGTCGCCTTAGATGGTCGAAGGTTTGAGGAAAAACACTACTGGCTTCCCATCCCAAGAGCTGAAATACTGGCTTCCAATAATCAGCTGAAGCAAAATCCAGGTTATAATTAAACCATAAGGATCAAGTGAAATGCTAATATAGCACCACACTTGATCCTTTTTTTATTAATGGGGCTAAGGCGTCTAAAGAAATGGTGCGCCGTAAAGATAAAATGAAATGAAAGTTTTTAAATCTTGTAGTAAACTGGCTATTCTTTTGGCCATCAGCTCTTGGTCTTGCCAAAGCATTGGCACCATAGGGAACGTTGCTAACACGGATGAAAATCCTGTGTTGATCCTGGAATTAGACGAAAACATTACCTATCAGACAATTGACCATTTCGGTGCATCTGATGCTTGGTCGGGTCAGTTTGTTGGCAAATGGCCGGAGGATAAAAAAGAAGCTATAGCCGATTTATTGTTCAGTCAAAATGTTGACGAAAACGGTAGTCCCATCGGCATTGGATTGTCCCTATGGCGTTTTAACATCGGTGCGGGCAGTGCCGAACAGGGAAGTGAAAGCGGAATTAGGGACGAATGGCGAAGAGCAGAATCATTTTTGGAACCAGACGGGAGCTATAATTGGGATAAGCAAAAGGGGCAGGTTTGGTTTGCAGAAGCAGCAAAGACCCGGGGTGTAGATAAATTATTGCTGTTTTCCAACAGTCCGCATGTATCCCTTACCCGCAATGGAAAAGCCTTTGCCGATGACGGAAAAAGCAATTTATCACCTGAGCAACATGGGCAGTTTGCAGAGTATCTAGCCAACGTTGTTGAAGGTCTTGGCAAGAAGGGACTGAAAGCGGATTACTTAAGTCCTGTAAACGAGCCACAATGGGACTGGTCCGATGGGGGACAGGAGGGTATTCCATTATGGAACAATGAAATTGCAGGGATAGTAAAAGAATTGGCTTTAAAGCTTGACGATAAAGGGCTCACTACCAAAATTGATGTTGCCGAAACCGCCCAGATCAATTACCTTTATGAGGAGGACAATCGGCCCGGTCGTGGAAATGTCGTATCGGATTTTTTTGATCCACAATCCGATAACTACATCGGGGATATTGATCAGGTAAGCCATACGGTTTCTGCACACAGCTATTTTACGACGTCTCCGTTTTCTTCTTCCATCGAAAAAAGAAGTCGTCTAGCCGCTACCGTCGGTCAAGTCCCAGGGCTTAAATATTGGATGTCTGAGTATTGTATTCTCGGCGATAACGACGGAGAAATCAAAGGAAATGGAAGGGATCTGGGGATAGATCCTGCACTATACATGGCCAGGGTCATCCATAGCGACTTGGTCGTTGCGCAGGCATCCGCATGGCATTGGTGGCTGGCAGTTTCTCCCTACGACTATAAGGACGGGCTGGTTTACATTGACTATAAAAAGGAAGACGGCAATTACTATGAAAGCAAGATGCTGTGGGCCTTGGGCAACTATAGCCGATTCATCAGACCGGGTTTCCAAAGGATAGAGGTGTCTTCCCAGGAGAAGAAAGCTACAGACCCTGAATTTCTGTTTTCTGCTTATAAAAGCCCCGAGACGAATGAAGTCGTTGTCGTCATCATCAACTCAGGCATTGAGGATACACCAGTTCGACTCAGCCGTGGAAACGATACTCTTGTAAGCGGAAACGCTTACATCACTTCAAACAATGAGGATCTATCCATTAGTGAGATAAAGGATGGAGATGCCATCATAGTCCCGGCACGCAGCATAATGACAATTACAACCCAATAATTTTGACCAATATGATCAATTCAAAAAGCAGGATCTTCTTTTTTATCCTTTTAGGTATTTATATCAATTGCCTAAACTCTCTAGATGCCCAACAGTTAGGTAAGGCCATGTTCAATGAGGATTGGCAGTTTTACAAGGGCGATTTGAATCCAGATGAGGCTACAGATGCCACTCACGAATGGAGACAGGTGACACTACCCCATGATTGGAGTATAGAAGGCCCATTCAGCGAGGAATGGGCCAGCGGGACGGGTTATCTACCTGGAGGGATAGGGTGGTACAAAAAGGAGTTCAATCTCCCGGAGTGGGAGACAGGAGGCCGCTATGCCATTTATTTTGACGGAGTCTATAAAAACAGTGAGATATGGATCAATGGAAACTATTTGGGAAAAAGGCCTAACGGGTTTATCCCGTTCCAATATGACCTGACTCCTTACCTCAAGGCAACGGATAATCTGATAGTAGTAAAAGTGGATCATTCGGATTTTGCAGATTCCAGATACTATACCGGATCAGGTATTTATAGAAATGTGTATTTGATTGCGTCCAAAGAGCATCATTTTTCACAATGGGGAATTTTTTTCAAAACTCCCCAAGTATCGGAAAAAATGGCTTTGGCCGAAATTGAAATAGCCTTTGAAAACCATGAAGGCTCAAATCGGGATATACAGATAACGGCAAATTTAAAAGATCAGGAAGGGACTACTGTTGCTACCTCCCAAACAGATACCCAGAGCATTCCCGGAGCTGATAACCACGCCACCCTATCGATGGAAATAGACAATCCCAAAAGATGGTCGACAGATTCTCCATTTTTATACGAGCTGGAGGTAGTATTAGCGGTGGATGGAGAGCAGGTAGACCAGTGGTCGGAAAAGGTGGGCATTAGGGAATTCCATTTTGATCCTGATCTTGGATTCTTTCTTAACGGGGAAAACATGCTGATCAAAGGGGTTTGTATCCATCATGATGCCGGGGTCCTTGGTGCTGCGGTGCCAAAGGAAGTCTGGAAAAAGAGATTGGAAACCTTAAAAGAGTTAGGTTGTAATGCCATTCGAATGAGCCATTATCCGCACCAGGATTATTTATATGAGCTCAGTGACGAAATGGGTTTTTTGGTTCAGGATGAAGCCTTTGATGAATGGGAAGTGGGAAAGAACAAGTGGATTGAGGGATGGAATGTAGGAACTCCGGGGAAAGACGGCTACCATGTTGATTTTGAAGAATGGGCGCACACGGATCTAAAGGATATGATTCTTAGAAGCAGAAACCGTCCTTCTGTGATTATGTGGAGTATCGGCAATGAAATAGATTATCCAAATGATCCATATAGCCATCCGGTTCTGGATGAGGGAAGAAACCCTCAGATCTATGGAAGAGGTTACGAAGAGGATAGACCGCCGGCCTCCAGGTTGGGAGAACTGGCCACAGAATTGGTAAAAGTGGCAAAAGCCTATGATTCCACCCGGCCGGTTACAGCTGCGTTGGCAGGTGCTACGATGTCCAACCACACAGATTACCCCAAGGTCCTGGATATCGTAGGGTATAATTATCAGGAATACAGGTACGAGGAAGACCATAAAGCTTTTCCAGACCGGGTGATTTATGGTAGTGAAAATGGTGATGCCTTATCTGCTTGGTTTGCAGTAACGGAAAACCCATACATTTCCTCTCAGTTTTTATGGACGGCTTTTGATTTTATCGGCGAGGCTAGAGCATGGCCTTCAAGAAGCAGCGGCGCAGGGATTATCGACCTTGCCGGAAAACCAAAACCGGATTTTTACTTCCGGAAAAGCCTATGGAATGATTCTCCTATGGTCTATTTAGGGGTTACAGGCAGCAAGGAAGATGTCAACCGGCGCAGTAGGATTACAGATGCCTGGACGGGATCAGTGGGAGAATCCAAATGGGTGACCTGCTATACCAATACAGATGAAGTGGAGCTCTTTCTTAATGGAAAGTCAATGGGAAGAAAGAAAGCAGTCTATCAGGAGGATGATATGATCGCATGGGAACTGAATTATGAACCCGGAGAACTTAAGGTGATAGGTTATAATGATAAGGATGTAGTAGCGGAATACGTACTGAATACACCGGATGTTGTCTCTCAAGTGCAGGTAACTACCGATGCAGGTTCAATTGCCCCGGACGACCAAATCATACATCTGGATCTCTTGCTCACTGATGCCAATGGCAATCGAGTTGTAAATGATGACAGGGAAGTAAGGGTCGAGATACAGGGACCGGCCACTTTGTTGGGTCTGGAAAGCGGTGACTTATCCAGCCACGAAAGTTATCAGGCCAATTTCCGGAAAACCTACCAGGGGAGATTGAGGGGCTATATAAAAGTGGACAATCCAGGAGCTGCTGTTCAGATAAATATCACATCCCCTGATTTGCCTGATCAGACCGTTTCGGTTTCGAAGTGAGGGAAGTTTGACACACTACCTTTAGGATTGTTTTTTAAGCGTGGGGCAATTGATTGAGTATGTATTTATTAAAGGTTGAGTTAATATAACCCCATCTCATTGAGCCTGTAAATCATCGGAATAAAAGAAAGGCCTCTTGCTAGAGGCCTTTCTTTTCCTAATTGAAATTATTAAAGATAAGGGGTTTCCCGTATTGATCTGGCTCTTTTACTTTGGCCACTGACGGCAACCTCTTCTTCAAGTGACACCAGTTTCCTCCCCGTTTTAGATATATAGCTATTGGCCTACCGGTTTTGCATAAAAGGCTTTCCCACAAGAAGTTTATCTCCGGAATCGTCTACCTCCAGCAGATGGGGAATTCTGATGTAACGCCCTTTTTCCCCCACTTTATGGCTGTGTAATGACATCAACAGTTGGCCTTCAAAGGTTCTGAACAAGGTGGCATGTCCGAAGTTGGGAGCGGTTATCGGCTCTTCTTCGTGTATCCATGGCCCGTCCAAAGTGCCGCTTTCGGAATAAGCCACTCCTTGGGTATATACGTCAAAGATCCAGCTCGTCCATAACATTCCCAATTTTCCGGTTTGGGTGCGAAATAGCCAGGGCCCATCAGTTACTTTATTGGGAACGACGTTGCCCTCTCCGTCACGTTCTTTGCTCCAAGGGGAGTCACTGGCGCGGAAGAGGATCTTTCCTTCACCAACTGACCCGCTTAAATCAGGCTTTAATTCGATCTTCTCCATGGTACCATTCAGGTTTTGGAGCCACTCATGACAGTAGATCATATAAGGTTTTGCGTCTTGGTCCACCCAAAACGTGCCATCCAAAGTAGGTTTGTCCGCGGGAAGGTAGGTGGGATCGTCCATGGGTACGTATGGCCCATCGGGTTTGTCACTGACAAGCACATGACTGGCACGGCGTTCGATGACATTTTCCTCAACCGTGTCGATCATTACATCCCTATTGGTAAAGGTGGCAAAATAATAGTATTTGTCTTTGTAAGAATGCAATTCTGCTGCCCAGATCATGGGGTTTTCTCCCATCCAAGACGTTGGATCTGTCTCTGTTACCTTAAAAGGACCTGTCCACAATTTCAAGTCTTTACTTTTCCACATCATTCCCCCCGTTCCTGTCATGTAGTAGGTAGAGGAAGCTTCATCGGCCAGAATAGCCGGGTCGCTCAGCCGGATGGAATCCAACGGTACATTCTCTCTAATTACTTGTTCCCTGTTTTGAGAAAAGACTGACGTCAGGTTGAGGCCAATAAATGCTAATACGAGTATTGCTTTTCTATAAATCATATCGCTGCAATATATAAAATTGAGGCTTTATATGGCATACGTTGGTAATCAAAATCGCGCTTACCTGTAAGGTAGATTATCAATCAATTTGTTTTCGTTCCTGGCTCCGACGCCCTAGTTTTTAACTATACAAACACAATGGCTGCTTCGATATCCAGTTTTGAGCGCAATCAACAAGCCGCTTCTGTACCACCTAAAGCTGATCAACCCACTAAGGTGAGTTGACCGTTGGTCAGATTAGAGCCTTAGATTAGCTGGTAGATTTAACATATCGAGAAGGTGTTTTTCCAGTCCACCTTTTAAAGGCCTTCAAGAATGCACTTGATTCTGTATAACCTAGTGTGTAGGCGATGTCCTTGATTTGGTAATTTTCTGTTTTTAGGTAGTGAAGGGCCAGGTTTTTCCTTACTTCTTCCACAATTTCCAGATACGTAACGCCCTCCAGTTTTAACCTCCGCTGTAGACTTCTCGAACTCATGTTAAAGTTAGCCGCCACTGACTCTAACGACTGCATGCTTAGGTACGAGTTAGCCATCAAATAATGGTAGATTTTATTTTGGAATGCGCCTTTTACCGGTGAAGACTTCAAAAGGACGTTT
>DATGMS010000084.1:0-4717 GCA_035307285.1 Cyclobacteriaceae bacterium | reverse complement strand
GTAATTAAATCGTTCTAACCAGTAACTTTAGCTGATGATCCACATCATTACAGTGACTATTGGTTAAACCTGCCGTTCGAATATGAAGATAAATTTACTGCTGGGGTTATTGCTCTGTTTGGCCTCTACCGTCTCACTTGCTCAGGGGACAGTATCGGGCACTGTTACCTCTGCCGAAGACGGGCTTCCCATTCCCGGGGTAACTGTTTTAGTCAAGGGAACCATAATAGGCACTTCTACCGACCTGGATGGCCGGTACACGATCAACGTTTTAGCAGGTTCTGACGTGCTGGTATTCCGTTTTGTGGGATTGTCCACACAAGAGGTCACCGTAGACAACCGCTCGGTGGTGAATGTAGTAATGGAGCCTGAGACAACGGTTCTTTCGGAATATGTAATCACTGCCTATGGTGACCAGACAAGGAGAGAAGTTACCGGGACAATTTCATCGATCAAAGGGGAGGTTTTTCAAGATTTGCCCCTTCAATCTTTTGACCGGGCCATGCAGGGAAGGGTAGCAGGAGTACAAGTCACCTCCAATTCTGGGCAACCGGGGGGAACGTTAAATGTTCAGATACGGGGCGTGGGGTCCATCAATGCGGGAACCCAGCCTTTATACATCATCGACGGGGTGCAGGTGGCAGCAGTGGGACTCTCGGGCCAAGGCTCCCAAAATGCCTTGGCATCCATCAATCCCAACGACATTGCGTCTATTGAGGTGCTAAAGGATGCGGCCTCAGCTTCAATTTACGGTGCCCAGGCTGCCAATGGCGTAGTGCTTATCACTACCAAGCGTGGAGCCAACGAGAGAACCAAATTGAGATTATCTGTACAGGAAGGTATCGTTCAGCCTCTTGATCTTTATCAAGTCATGAACGCGAACCAATTGGCTTCTATAAAAAGACAAGCTTACATCAATGCTGGTTTAAACCCAGATGATGCCGCTGCAATTTTTGGGAGTCCAGGCGATCGGGAACTTATAAGCACCGATTGGGTGGATGCCATGTACCGGGAAAGCCGCCTCAGTGTCTATGATCTATCCATGTCTGGCGGGGATGAAAAAACCCAGTTTTACCTTTCTGGCTCCCATACCTTTCATGAGGGACAAGTCATCAAATCCGACTATGCCCGGACGACAGGAAGGCTTAACCTTACCCACAAGCCTTCTTCGGATTTAACCATCAATGCCAATATTTCCCTTTCCAGGCAAGTAAGCAATGGCGCCATAGAACGTGGCAATTTTGTGAACAGCCCTTTTGTCTCGGCCTATAGTGCCCGTCCCAATGTGCCGATCTACAATGAAGACGGAAGCTATGCGCCGTACCCCAACGCACACCTTTTTGGATATAATATTGTACAAGGGGTAAATCAGGAGTTGAGGCGCGGAACTACCTATCAAACGGTGTCAAATATTCAGTTGACTTACAGGATATTGCCCTGGTTGTCGGCCACAGGCTTTGCAGGGATTGATTTCTCCGACAATAAAGACGAAAACAACAGACCTTCCACCATTCCTGCTTTTGCCGCCTACGGCGGGTCGTCGTTCAACAGCGATAGCCGCTTGATCAATACCAATGCTAATGGGAACTTTAATTTTAACAAGAAATTCGATGACCTTCATACTGTCAGCGGTGTCTTGGGATACGAATACAAATATGAGACGGATGAAGGGACCTCTGCAGAGGGAAGGAATTTCCCCAGCCCCGTGCTGAGGTATTTGCAAAACGCCGCAGTGCCTTATTTCGTGGGAGGATATTACACCGAATACAAGCGTTCAGGGTTTTTTTCCCAAGCCAGATATGATTATGATGACCGGTATACAGCCGAAGTTACGGTGAGGAGAGACGGATCTTCTAGGTTTGGCGAAAGCAACCAATGGGGAACATTTGGGGCGGCTTCGGTAGGGTGGAGGATTTCTTCAGAGCCTTTTTTGGAAAATGTAGCTTGGATGGAGAACCTCAGAATCCGGGCTTCTTATGGAGTTACAGGAAATTCGAATATCGGTAACTTCCAGTCTAGGTCCCTCGTGGGCACCGGGGGGCAATACTTGGGGTACGGCGCCTTAAGGTATGTACAACTTGGGAATGACCTGCTGACCTGGGAGGAGTCCGCTTCAACCAACCTTGGGGTAGACGGTTCATTTTTTAACGGACGTATCATTGCCACCATAGATGTTTGGAGAAAAGATACCAACAAACTCTTGTTCAATACCCAGCTCCCTATTGACTCTGGATTTGGAGCCATTACAAGAAATACAGGGCGGTTGCGGAATCAAGGGGTCGATTTGGATATTCAGACCACCAACGTAGTGCTTGGAAGGTTCAAATGGACGACCAGCTTTAATACTTCGATCTTCTCGAACGAACTGCTGGAGTTGTATGAAGGGCTGGACAGCCTTGGTACGGAACTGATCGTAGGCAAGCCGATCGATTTCTTTTACGCTTATGAATATGCCGGCGTAAACCCCGCCAACGGATCCCCCATGTACTTGGACAAAAATGGTGAATACACCTATTCGGTAGGGGATGAGGATCGAAGGTACATTGGGAGTGCTCTCCCTTGGACTTATGGGGGATTGTCTAATACCCTTTCCTTTGGCCCTGTGTCTTTGGAGGTTTTTTTCCAATACCAATACGGGAACCTTGCTTTCAACCAGGATCTGTATAACTTGGCACAAGCCGGCTCCATAGGCCAGGACAACCAGACCAGAGACCAGTTGAACTTCTGGAGACAACCGGGACATGTGACCAACACGCCAAAGCCTTATGAAGGTGGGAATATTCCCGGTCATTCAGGGTATCAACAATTTAGCACCCGGCTCTTGTCCGACGGAAGTTACATCCGATTAAAACAAGTGACGTTAAATTATTCTCTTCCTGGGCAGTTGCTCAGAAAAGTGGGCGTGAGTGAGGGGAACATCTATGTCCAGGGGTTAAATTTATGGACGTTTACGAAATACAATGGGCTTGATCCTGAGGTGAACTCCTTGGGTAATACCTATGGTACCTATCCAAGTTCAAAGCAACTTACCGCGGGATTAAATTTTACTTTCTAATGTGTATGTTTAAGAAACAGTCAATCAGGTTATTGTTGCCGCTGTTCGTGGTGCTTTTCGTCTCCTGTACGGATTTGGAAACGTCTCCCAGACAGAGCTTAACCCCAGACATCGTTCTGACAGATCTTTCGGGCTATGAATCCCTGGCTTTTTCCATGTACAACAGAGCTACCGGGTTTAACTATTATGGACAGACCATGATGGTTGCTCCGGAAGTGCTTGCAGACAACCTGAGGATTCTGGCCAATACCGGCAGGTATGTGGGAGAAGAAGCGAATGCAGACCGGGAGCATATAAACATCTGGAATGGAAATGTCTGGGGAGGCATCAATGACGCCAACATGATCATCAACGGAATAGATGGGGAAGAGGTAACGGGAGACGAGGATTGGAAGAATATCGTCAAAGGGGAAGCCTATTTTATGAGAGCCTTATTTTATTTTGACCTGAGTAGAGTGTATGGCTATGAACCTGGAAGAGAGGTTGGTGGCTTTAATTTGGGCCCAATATTAAGACTTCAACCGACCACTACCGCCTCGGAGGCTGACTTCAGGCAGCGAGCCGCTAATACCGAGGTATATGAACAGATCGAGCAGGATCTCCTGAATGCCATTGAATTACTGCCTTACTCCAATATGGGACGGCCTCCCGCTGAGAGGGAATTTGGGGTGTATCGCGCCAATGTCGGAGCAGCATTGGCTTTGCTGGCGAGGGTTTATCTGTATTGGGGCAAGATGCCGGAAGCTGAAGCAGCTGCATCCACGGCTATGAATATTCAAGGGCTTTCGCGGACGGGATCGGGATTGGTGCCAGCGGGGTCTTACGTGGAGGCCTTCTCCACCGCTCCCCATCCCGAATCGCTTTTTGAATTGGAGATACGGGCGGTAGATTGGAGCAGTGTAGACGGCGTCAACAATTCACTCAACTCCCTTACATCGAATACTAATGCGGCGGCACAATTTATATTGGGCGCATCTAATGAATTGATGCAATCTTACGAACAGGGGGATGTACGACGGGATACTTGGCTGGCAACTACTGCGGAAGGTATAGAAGGGCCGGTATATGCCAGTAGAAAATGGACAGGTTTTAAAGGGGATTTTCTGGAAAATCTCCCTCTCCTCAGGGCTTCCGAACTTTATCTGATCAGGGCCGAGGCGAGATATGCTACCAATCCGGCAGGCGCAAGGGAGGACCTCAACGCCCTTCGTTCCAGAAGAGGATTAGGGCCGGTGGATGGCGTGCTTTCCGGACAGGCGCTCTTGAATCGGATCTTATTGGAGCGTAGGCTTGAGTTCGCTCTGGAAGGGCATCGCTTCTTTGATCTGAAACGAAACTCCCGGAATATTTCCAAACACAGCTCCTTTTTGGAAGTACCCTATACGGATTATAGGATCTTATCGGATATTCCTTTAAGCCAGGTAGAACTGAACCCAAAGCTGGAGCAAAATCCAGGTTATAATTGAGGTAATATTTTATGATCATGAAAAGAAAATGGTGTCTGGGGGCTTTTTGGCTGGCTCTAATGATGATGTCCAGCTGTATGGAAGAATCAGGATTCGAAATACTTTGGGAAGGGTTGGAGGTCGAATTTGAAGGTGCGGCCCTCCCCAACCATGTAGTGACAGAGGTGGTATTTCAAGACAATCAATCCAATAATCA
>DATGMS010000083.1:0-8509 GCA_035307285.1 Cyclobacteriaceae bacterium | reverse complement strand
CCTGAAAGATTGATGACGATGATATCGTCACTCTTAAAAGCTATGTCGTTCAATGCCGACAGGGCGTGAGCGGATTCTATCGCAGGTATAATCCCTTCCAGTCTACTGAGCTCTATCCCCGCCTTCATAGCTGCCTCATCTTCAACAGCCACAAACTCTGCTCTTCCTATATCGAACAAATGGGCATGTACCGGACCTATTCCAGGATAATCCAAACCTGCGGAAATAGAATGGGGCTCTGTTACCTGTCCATCTTCCGTCTGCATCAAAAGGGTTTTGCTTCCATGAAGAATCCCCGGCTTGCCTAGAAAGGTGGTGGCGGCAGATCTCCCTGAATTAACGCCCAAGCCCGCTGCCTCAACAGCAACCAATCGCACCTTCGGCGCATTGTAGTAATGGTAAAATGCACCGGCGGCATTGCTGCCTCCACCTACACAAGCGATAACAATATCCGGGTTTTCCGTGCCTTCCTTTTCCAAAAGCTGGGACTTCATTTCCTCGCTAATAACAGATTGGAACCTTGCCACCATTTCCGGATAAGGATGGGGACCCACGACCGACCCGATGATATAATGCGTATCTACCGGATTGTTGATCCACTGCCTCATGGCTTCATTGGTAGCATCCTTGAGGGTTTTGCTTCCCGAATTAGCGGGTACCACCGTAGCCCCTAGGATTTTCATCCGTTCCACGTTGGGCTTTTGCCTTTCCATATCCACTGCCCCCATATAGACGGTACACTCCATCCCCATCAAGGCAGCGACCGTAGCCGTAGCTACGCCATGCTGTCCGGCACCGGTCTCGGCAATGATTCTACTCTTACCCAGCCTCTTGGCCAACAGGATCTGGCCGATCGTATTGTTGACCTTGTGCGCTCCCGTGTGACACAAATCCTCTCTTTTCAGATAGATTTTCGCGCCATATTGCAGGGATAATCTTTGGGCAAAATACAAAGGCGTGGGCCGACCGACATAGTCCTTAAGCAACAAATGGAATTCTTTCTTAAATTCCTCCGACTCGGTAATGGGGAGGTAATTTTCCCTCAATTCTTCGACATTAGGATGCAGCATCTCAGGAATATAAGCACCACCGAATTTGCCGTAAAAACCTCTTTTATCTACTCCTATCATAGTGCCTATTTTTTAATATCAGGAACTATAGCCCCTGACTTCCTCTACAAATTTTCTAACTTTTTCTATTTCCTTAACTCCGGCTTGGAGTTCAAATTTGGAATTGATATCCACTCCAACCAGTTGCGGAATCTTAATCGCCAATGCCTGTATGGTGTCACAGCTCTTTTCATCCACCCCTCCGCTCAGCAAAAACCCTTTTCTTAAAGGATAACTTTCCAAAACAGACCAATCAAATTTAATCCCCGAACCTCCGAATTTCTCTGTTTTGGTATCAAAAAGAAAAAGATCCACCAGCTCTTCGAAAACTTTCACCTCCTGCCAATCCACCAATTTATCCAGCCGGATAACTTTAATGATTTTGATAGAAGAAACCGATTTTAACTGGGTAATGAATTCAACCGACTCGTCGCCGTGTAATTGAACAACATCCAGAGCAAAATCATCTATCTTTTGAAGGATATATTCCAAATCCGCATTTACAAAGATGCCCACCTTCTTGATAGGCAAAGCTTTATAGAAGCCATAATCAATCTTTTCCTTTTCCACAAATCTTGGAGAACCGGCATAAAATATCATCCCCATCAAATCTGGAGAAGCTTTTTCAATCAATTCGAGGATATTGTCCGTATCCCGCATTCCACAAACCTTTATGATCATGATGAATGGCTTGAAAATTCAACACCAACTGACAACTTACGAAACTCATTCATAAAATTGCTGGCTGCCTGATAAGGCCTGCTGGATTTCATGAAATTCTCCCCAATCAGAAAACCATCAAAGCCCGCGGCTTTAAGTTTGACCAGCGTGGACGGACTCGAAATCCCGCTTTCCGAAATTTTCAGGAACTCAGAGGGAATCTTGTCAACCAGCTCCAGTGAGGTATCTAAGGATACATCAAATGTTTTGAGATTCCGGTTGTTCACCCCTACTAAATCCAGATGCTCATTCAGTGACCTATCCAATTCCTCGAAATCGTGAACTTCCATCAATACTTCAAGCCCCAGTTGATGGGCAAACCGTGCAAGCTCCTTCAAACGAGCGGGTTCTAAAACCGCTGCAATTAACAGAATGCAGTCAGCTCCGATAGATTTGGCTTCGATAATCTGATATTCCTCGACAACAAAATCCTTACGGAGAATGGGGCAGAAATTAAATCTCCTGGCTAAAATCAGATCTTCATTGGTTCCTCCAAAGAATTCCTTATCTGTCAGAACGGACAAGGCGGAGGCGCCTGCCTGCATATATCCGATAGTAGTCTTTTCCACCGAAGAGGATACGTTGATCATCCCTTTTGAAGGAGATTTGCGCTTAAACTCAGCGATAATGCCCGTTTTTTCAGGATGGGTAACGTATTTCTTCATGGAGACCACCTGATTGTCAAAGTAGATACTTCGCTCCAGCAGCTTCACGGGAACCAGGTCTTTTCGCTCATCGACTTCCTTTTGCTTATGAGCTACGATTTTTTCCAGAATATTCATTCTAACTAATTAGCTATTGAAACAGATTTTGCAGGCATTACCAGGGCTTTAAAAACTTTTAAAGCTTTTCCACTATCTAGGGACTCCTCGGCCTGTAGCAAGGCATCCATAAAAGATAATTCTTGATTGGCCGTCTGTAGGGCTGCGGCAGAATTAGCCAGTACCACGGTTTTTTGGGCAGGAGTACCTTTCCCTCTCAAAATGTTCTCAAAGATCTGGGCGGACTCTTTGACGGTGCCTCCTCCGCTGATAGCGTCTGCTGTCAGTGTCTGTAACCCGATACTTTTGGGGGAGAAAACATTTTCACCTCTATTGGAGACCAACTTAAAATCACCGGTAAGGGATATTTCGTCGTAACCGTCCAGGGAATGAATAATACTGAATTGGACATCATCATTTTGGTACAGATAGGCGTATAGCCTAGCAAGTTCCAAACTAAAAACCCCTATCATTTGCTTTTTGGGTGAGCTGGGATTGACCATCGGGCCTAACATATTGAAAAATGTCTTCACCCCAAGCTCCTTCCGGATCGGACCTACATTCTTCATTGCCGGATGAAATAACGGTGCGTGAAGAAAGCATATTCCTGCCTGATCCAAACTTCTCCTGATCTCCCCCATGTCATTGGTAAACTCGTAACCAAAATAGGCCATAAGGTTGGAGGAACCGCAAATCGAGGAAACACCGATATTGCCGTGTTTGGCCACGTTTTGCCCCGCCCCGGCCACCACAAAGGAAGAAAGGGTAGAAATATTGAAGGTATCTTTACCATCTCCACCTGTTCCGCAGAGATCAATGGCGTCATATTCTGGGATTTCAACGGGTATACATTGCTCCAGCATCGCTTCCCTAAAACCTCCCAGCTCGGCAACCGTGATGCTCCGCATCAAATAAACCGTAAGAAAAGCAGCAATCTGGCTTTGATTGTATTCTCCTGAGGTGATATTTTTTAATACCTCTTTAGCTTGCCCTTTGCTGAGGGTTCGGTGTTCGATGAGATGGTTTAATATATCCTTCATATCTTCATTGTTTCGGTTCTAAATCCATGTCAATTTACTTCTTCTATAGCAAGTTTTTTCGCCGTGCCCAGCTTTAGGACTCCGGTTCAGCTTTCTATCCAATTTTGGATAATTCTTTTTCCATGTTCGGTCAATATGCTCTCAGGATGAAACTGTAGACCACGAACCTTAAATGTATCATGTCTGACGGCCATTATCTGTCCGTCCGGGGTCTTGGCGGTGACGGTCAAGTCGTTTGGCAGGGTACTCTCGTCGATTACCCAGCTGTGGTACCTGCCAATTTTAAAGGTCTCAGGAACACCTTCAAAAAGCAAATCTTCCTGTATTTTTACCTCGGAGGCCACTCCGTGAACCACCTCGGTGAGGTTGTTTAAGGTTCCGCCAAAAGCTTCTCCAATGGCCTGATGCCCCAGACAAATCCCCAAAATGTCTTTATTGGGAGCGTAGGTTTTGATCAGCTCCGGCATGATCCCGGCATCACAGGGAAGCCCCGGACCGGGAGACAAAAGAATCTTGTCGTAATTCTCCACTTCTTGTAGAGATATCTTATCATTTCTATAAATATCCATTTGGGAAGTATAGCCCAATTCCCTAATAATATAGACCAAATTATAGGTAAAGGAATCGTAATTGTCAAGTACCAGTATTTTCATGCAGTTCTTTCGATGTGTATATTAGACTTCTTCTGCCATTTTTAAGGCTACTCTTAATGCCTCCAGCTTATTGCCTACCTCCTGAAGCTCGCTTTCGATTGAGGACTTGGCCACAACGCCTGCCCCCGCCTGAAACCTCAACTTGTTCCCATCTGAAACAAACGACCGAATCAGGATCGCATGGTTGAAATCACCATTGAATCCTAGAAAGCCGATGGCGCCTCCGTAAAATTCTCTAGAGGTATTTTCCAATTTATCAATCAGTTCCATCGCCATATATTTGGGTGCTCCTGATAGGGTTCCGGCCGGGAAGGTATCCGCCACCAATTGAAGAGGATTAGTCCCTTGGGACAATACACCCGTTACTTTTGATACCAGATGAATTACGTGGGAGTAATATTGTATTTCCTTAAAAACCTCCACCTCCACTATTTCTGAAGAGCGGCTCAAATCGTTTCTTGCAAGATCCACCAGCATCACGTGTTCGGAATTTTCCTTGGGGTCATCATAGAGCTTAAGGGCTAGATTGGCGTCAGACAGATCATTTCCTGTTCTTTTGAAGGTGCCCGCTATGGGATATATGGTTGCCTTGTTGTTCTTAACGACAATTTGTGCCTCAGGAGAGCTGCCAAAAACTTTGAAAGACCCATAATCAAAGTAGAACAGGTAAGGCGAAGGGTTAATCGATCTTAAGGCTCTGTAGACGTTAAATTCATCACCTTTAAATCCTGTCGTAAACGCGCGTGAAAGCACGATTTGAAAGACATCCCCTTTAAAACAGTGCTCTCTTCCCTGCCTCAGGATATCTAAAAATTCCTCGTCAGAGTAATTCGAAGTCTCTTCGCCTATCGTTTCAAACTGATAGGCAGGGATATTTTTATTCTTGAGCAGGGTTTCTATCTGATCAATCCCCGCTCGGTCACCCTCCGCGTCCTCCACATAATGTTCGAAAATATGAAGCTCGTTTTTGAAATGATCCACAACAATCACATTCTTATACACCGCATACTGCATCATTGGCACAGTGGAGGGCTTCGTGTTCTTTAAAGTAATGTCCTCAAAAAACCCCAAGGTGTCATATTGCATATAACCAAAAAGCCCACTCGAGTTGAACTTAAAACTGGACTTTTCTTCGGAGAACTTCTTGCTAAACAACATAAGTGCATCCATCAACCTATTTTGTTCTTGAATGGGGTAAGACCGCGTCTCCCCAAAAGGTAGTTCCTCCGTGACTGAACCGTCATTGAAGGTGAAGGTGGCCAACGGGTTAAAACAGATATAAGAGTAGCTGTTTTCCTGACCATGGTAATCGGAACTTTCCAAGAGAATCGGATTAGGATATCTGTCCCTAACCTGCAAATAGATACTTACCGGTGTAATGGTATCCGCCAGCAATTTTTTGTATCTGGTTTTTAGTAGAAAATTGTCTTCACTCTTCATGTTAAACGATCGTTAAAAAAGAAAAAGGCTTACCGGGGAATCCAGCAAGCCTTTTCTTAAGTCTATAATCAAATTTTAGGCAAAAAGTAGCTGATCTCCTTTGTCAAGAAGTCTGTAATGCCACCACCATATTTGCTCATTAATGTTTTTCATAAATATCTTCTGACAAAGATATACATGCATTTTATTTATCAAAAACAATTGAGGGAAATTTAATCAAACTTTCATTTAATTCCTCGGAAATTACCGAGAATTCAAAATATCAGCGATTATTCTGTTCCATCATTCTTTGTTGTTGCCAAGCAGGAGTCAGTTCGCGTTCCTCGAATTTTATGAGCTGTCCGTTTTCAAAAGTGGCCAGTATATAAAACCCGTCATCTCTGGTGACTCTATATACCTTAGTTTGTCCCTCCATATTGTTTATTACAGCAGTTTTATTTTGCCGTAAAAATTTACTTTCATCCATACCTAGCTCGTAGGGGTTTCTAGACTGGAACACACTGCAGGATGCCATGATAAAACTTAATGAAAGGGCAATAAATAATTTTTTCATAATCTTGATTTCTCGATTGTTCTTATTGTAATACCCTACTACAATAAATTGGCCATATTTGTTCTAAACCTCTTCTAAAAAAACGCAAATGCATGAGGCTAAGGGAAGATGACCATTCCACGGTGTAAGAGCATACAGCCGTATCCCTTCGTGGGGTCAACCATAATTGCTCTAGATCGAAAAAAATATTTTTACATTCTGAAATAAATACTACCTTTGTACCAAGCGGCACGACCAGCTCCTGCTTAACCCCCCAGGTCCGGAAGGAAGCAAGGGTAGGCGGTTGTAGCGGTGCGATGCCGCTTACTTTTTTTATTTGATTATTTTTCAGTCTTCTGCTTATTTAATTTTACCAATTAAGTATACCTTTAATGCTTCAAATCTAAACTCAAAAATAAATCCACTATGAAATTCTTTATTGACACCGCCAATCTTAATGATATCCAGGAAGCTTTTGACTTAGGTGTATTGGACGGAGTGACTACTAACCCTTCCCTTATGGCAAAAGAAGGGATCATCGGCGAAGAAAACGTCAGAGCCCATTATAAGGCGATATGTGATATTGTTGATGATAAAGTAAGCGCAGAGGTTATCGCCGTGGATTTCGACGGCATGGTGAGGGAAGGTAAAGAACTTGCCAAAATAGATGATAAAATCGTGGTAAAAATCCCTATGATCAGGGAAGGGATCAAAGCCATCAAATATTTTCATTCGGAAGGCATCCGGACCAACTGTACTTTGATTTTCTCCGCAGGTCAGGCCATCTTAGCTGCCAAGGCCGGCGCATCTTATGTTTCTCCCTTTATAGGCAGGTTGGATGATATCGGTTTTGACGGATTGGATCTAATCGGCCAAATCGTGCAAATCTATCAAAATTACGGAATCGCCACGGAAGTCCTTGCGGCATCCTTACGCCATACCATGCACCTGATCAAATGTGCCGAAATCGGAGCTGATGTAGTCACCTGTCCTTTAAATGTAATCACCGGACTATTGAACCATCCCCTGACGGATAAAGGCCTGGCCCAGTTCCTTGCTGACCATGCCAAAGCCAATAATTTGTAGGTTTCCGCTAAAGCAAATTACAGACGAGAGATTATTGATCCTCTAAGGAAAGTGCAAAAATGGTTTGCGAAACGATTTTTGACAGGCCTGATCCAGGTCACCCAACTGTCTCAAACCTTTATTGGAAAACATTTACCCTCAATTCAGCAATGAATTGTGCATATCTTCATAGAAGAGGGCGCTGTCACAGGCACCCTCTTTATTTTATCCTCCATTTTAGGCTAAAATTTTTATCTGTAGGGCCAATGCATTAAATTTCGGAAATACTTGTCCACTCCTATGTATATCATCAAAGTGAAGGGAAAAGCCAAGATCCCCAATTATATTCAGATACGAGATGAAAACTTCGTACTTGTAGCTTATTTTAGGGCGGACAGGCCCATGAAAAATGTGGAAAAATTCGGCCTGGAAGGGAAAGAGGAGGCTTTGGAAGAATTGATAAAAGAACTTCCCTTTGGCAAATTACAAAAATTAGAGCTGTAGATATGGTATTTTCCAATGACCCGATAGTTAAGGTTCACAAGGCCTGTATATTTCAAGGGATAACCGCCATTATCCAGGATGTAACCTTTAGTATTGAAAAAGGCGAGTTCGTTTTTTTGATTGGAAGAACAGGAAGCGGAAAAAGCTCCTTGCTCAAAACACTTTATGCGGATCTCCCTCTTAGGATGGGAGAAGGAGAAATAGTAGGCTATAATCTTTCTAATATTAAAAGTAAGGATGTGCCCTTCCTGAGAAGGAAGCTTGGGATCGTCTTTCAGGATTTTCAACTGTTCACAGACAGGACCGTGGCCGAAAACCTTTATTTCGTGATGCGGGCAACGGGCTGGAAGGAAAAATCAAAAATGAAAAGCCGCATGGTTGAGGTCCTTTTAAGGGTGGGATTGGGAAGTGCAGCCACCAAAATGCCCCATCAGCTTTCCGGCGGCGAACAGCAGCGGGTAGTGATCGCAAGAGCTTTGCTTAATGAGCCCTCTATCCTGCTTGCGGATGAGCCTACAGGAAACCTGGATCCGGATGTGGCCGACGGCATTTTTCAGTTGTTCCAGGAGATCAGCAAGCAGGGAACCGCTATCCTTATGGCTACCCATAATTACGAATTGTTGAAAAAATACCCCTACCGGGTCCTCAAGTGCGAAAAAGGAAGACTGTTGGATAGTAAGACCTC
>DATGMS010000082.1:0-29233 GCA_035307285.1 Cyclobacteriaceae bacterium | reverse complement strand
GGAAATTACGACTTGGTGGGCAATAATATCCCGGTGTTTTTTATACATGATGGGATCAAGTTTCCCGATCTGGTCCACGCTCTTAAGCCCGAACCTGATAATCAGATGCCCCAGGCTACTGCCGCCCACGATAATTTCTGGGATTTTGCCTCGCTTGTGCCGGAGTCTACTCATATGTTGTTGTGGGTGCTTTCCGACCGTGCCATTCCGAGAAGTTATCGGATGATGGAAGGTTTTGCCGTGCATACGTTCAGGTTTATTAATGAGGCAGGCAAGGCTTGTTTTGTTAAGCTGCACTGGAAGCCTTTGTTGGGTACGCATTCGCTGGTATGGGATGAGGCACAAAAGCTGAATGGTAAGGATCCGGATTGGCTGCGGCGTGACTTGTGGGATGCCATAGAGGCAGGAGATTATCCCGAGTTTGAGCTAGGAGTTCAGATTGTTGCCGAGGAGGATGAATTCAAGTATGACTTTGATCTGCTGGATTCCACTAAACTACTCCCTGAAGAGCTAGTACCGGTACGACGTATCGGCAAGATGGTGTTGAACCGGAACCCTGACAACTTTTTTGCGGAGACTGAGCAGGCGGCCTTTCATCCCGGACATGTGGTGCCGGGCATCGATGTGACCAATGACCCCTTGTTGCAGACGCGACTGTTTTCTTACGTGGACACCCAGCTCAACCGCTTTAACAGCGCCAACTTCACCGAGGTACCGATCAACCGTCCGGTGGCTCCTGTACATAATCACCAACAAGCCGGCTTTATGCGGCATACCATCAATAAAGGTAAAGTGAATTATTGGCCCAACTCCAGGGCAGGCGGAGATCCAGCAATGGCACCGGAAAATGAGGGAGGGTATGTCCATTACACAGAAAAAGTCGAAGGTCATAAGATCCGTGCCCGAAGTGAAAGTTTCAATGACCATTATACTCAAGCAACTTTATTCTGGAATTCGTTGACCATGCCGGAAAAGGAACATCTGGTGGGAGCCGCGCATTTTGAGTTGGGCAAGGTGATGTCCAAGGAGATCCGGCAGCGCCAAGTGGGAAACTTTTACAAGGTGGATCCCCAATTTGCCCAAATGGTGGCAGAGGGTATCGGAGTGGAAGTGCCGAAGGATCAAGAGGTGGAGTCCCCAGGGAACTATCTAAAAGATGACCACTATAAGAAAATGCGAAACGGGAAATCAGTAAAAGCATCACCGGCCCTTAGTATGGAGATCAACAAGGTCGAAACGGCAAAAACAAGAAAAGTAGCGATCCTAGTGGAAGACGGTTTTGCTTATGATGAGGTAATGCGCCTGAAAGAGGCTTTAGCTGCGGTAGGAGCCCAGGGTGAGATTGTATCGATGAAGCTGGGCAAGTGTAAAGCAAACTCCGGCGAGGAACTGGAAGTAGATAAAAGCCACCTTACGGCTGATTCGGTGATGTACGATGCGGTGTATATTCCTGAAGGTGAAAAGAGCATCCAGTCCATGTTGCAAAAAGGGGAGTCGCTGCATTTTGTCAATGAAGCGTTCAAGCATTGCAAGCCGATTGCCACCTCAGGCAACGGTGTCCAGATGTTTGAAAAGGCCTTTGTGCTAGGGGTGGACTTTGCAGATAGAGATTCCAAAAAAGTGGTTTCCAGCAAAGGTGTAGTCACCGCGGGGATAGAGGCCAATGCGGATGAGTTTTTTGAAAGCTTTATTAATGCCATCAAGAAGCACCGTCATTGGGATAGACAGGAAAAGGTGATGGTGCCTGCATAAATTGAGGCTGTCGACCGTGAGCGGTCGGCAGCCTTTACTTTTTTTCAGTAAGGCTCTAAAATTGGGGAATCATCGCCAAAATTCTACGAGGTTTTTTTCGCTTTGATTAAAGGTATTCTGAAATGCCTGATGTGTATTTTTCATCTTGCTCTTGCGCCCCTGCTCGATGGCAAAAGCTGGACAACTTTATCTTGTGCTTGGATTTTCCAGAATTGAAAGAGAAGCAATGCCCGTCACCAGCAAGAATAAAAATCTGAAGAGTTTTCTTAATGATAATGATGTCTTTTAGATTATATTGACTTTGTAAATGAATGAATTACTAAAATAATAGAATAGTTTTTACTTTACAGATTCAATTATCTGGTCAAAAAAGAGATCAAAGTATAATAAACCCTTCATATAATATGAAATTCATCTCCCAACTCTTGGTTCTATTATCATTAATATCCAGTAGCCATCTTACTGCTCATAGTTCATCCCTTCTTAAGGAGGAGGAAAATAGCCGTATTGCTGACAGGGAGTTTACGTTGCGGGCTACCATGTTAGGATATTTCGATGAAAATGGGATTCGCAATCCGGTGTTGAAAGTACAAAAAGGAGAAACAGTCAAGATTACCATTATTAATGGGGAGCCATTGACACACGATATTGCTCTGGAAAAGGCCGGGATCATTAGTGAGACCATCATCCAAACTGGGGAATCGACCAGTATAGAGTTCGTAGCTACAGAGAGCGATATCTATTATTGCTCCATCCCCGGGCACCGTCTGGCCGGCATGTGGGGCAAGTTCGAAGTAGTAGAAGGCCCGGTAATGGAAGAGAAGACCGTAGCCGGGGAATTGCCACAAAGAGACGAGAGGGAATTAAACCTTAATTTTGAACAGGGAACGCTTCAGGGCTGGACCGCCAGCGGGGAGGCTTTTAAAGAGGGGCTTGTTTCTGGGGATCCGTCACCTCTCCATAATAAAGACAGCAAAATCGGAATGGAAGGCCAATACTTCATCACGAGTGGAGGCACGAAGAATTATACATCCACGGGCACCCTGACCTCTGAATCCTTCAAAGTGACTCATCCTTTTGCTTCCTTTAAAGTCTCGGGAGGAGCCCTTCAGGATACTAGGGTGGAGTTGGTAAAGGAGAAGGATGAAGAGGTGTTTTTTACCATAACCGGTTCTGGAAGAGCTACGCTCCAACCAGTGGTCGTAGACCTTGATGAAGTGATGAATGAGGAGATATTTATAAGAATTGTCGACCATGAGACGGGGATTTCCCAGATACCTTATATCGGGGATGATCATTGGGCCCATATCAATTTTGATGATTTTAGATTTTATACCGAAAGGCCTGATTTCCCCAATGAGTTAAAGGCGGGCGATATATTTTTCTTGCCTCCGCTGGATGTTGTATTACATGAGGGTCTGTCTGGGGAAGATGCGGCGGCGGCAATGACCGCACCTGAGGGTTTCAAGATTTCCCTTGCTGCAGCCGAGCCGGACATTGTACGGCCTATCGCATTTACCATAGATGCGCGCGGAAGGCTGTGGGTTGCAGAAGCGCATACTTATCCTATTAAGGCACCTGAAGGAGAAGGAAGGGATCGGATATTGATTTTTGAAGATACCGATGGCGATGGGAGTTTGGACAATCGAAAGGTATTTATGGAGGGTCTGAACCTAGTCAGTGCCATCGAGGTAGGTATGGGAGGTGTTTGGTTGGGAACTGCGCCGGAACTGATATTTATTCCCATTGACGAGAAAAATGACAAACCCGCCGGCCCTCCGCAGGTGCTGTTGGACGGCTGGGGGACGCAGGATACCCACGAGATGTTGAACAATTTCCGTTGGGGTCCTGATGGTTGGTTGTATGGCACTCACGGGGTGTTCACCCATTCCAATGTGGGTAAACCCGGTGCTTCAGACGAAGAAAGGGTGAAGCTGAATGGCAGTGTTTGGCGTTACCATCCAACTAGTAAAGAATTTGAACGTTATGCTGAAGGCACCAGCAACCCTTGGGGGATTGACTTCAACGAGTACGGTCACCCGTTTATCACGGTATGCGTCATTCCACACATGTTCCATGTCATCCAAGGGGCCCGGTACCTGCGTCAGGCAGGGCAGCATTTTAACCCTTACACCTTCGATGATATAAAGGAAATCGGTGATCATGTGCATTGGGTAGGTGACAGAGGCCCTCACGCCGGGAACTTTAGGTCGAATTCCGCAGGAGGAGGCCATGCCCATTCCGGCGCCATGATCTACTTGGGAAGCGAGGATTGGCCGGAAGAATACCGAAGCAAAATTTATATGAACAATATCCATGGCGCACGGTTGAATGTGGACCAACTGAGCCGGAGCGGCTCGGGTTATGTAGCTACCCACGAGGAAGATTTTCTGTTGACCAATGATTCCTGGTCACAGTGGTTGAACTTCAGATACGATGCCAGCGGCTCCGTCTATGTCATTGACTGGTACGACAAGAACCAATGCCACAGTCCTAATCCCGATGTCCACCAAAAAACGATGGGCAGGATATTCAAGATTAGCCACGAATCAGATGAATGGGTGCAGGTCGATCTTTCCAAAGCTTCCGATAAGGAATTGGTCAATCATCATTTAAACCAAAATGAATGGTATGTACGGACCGCCCGTTTGATACTGCAAGAGCGTGGCCCCAATAAAAAGGTACATAAGCAGCTAACACAAATATTGGAGGGAAATCCGGATGTCACCAAAAAGCTGGCGGCGCTTTGGACTTTACATGTGACCCAAGGGATCGATGAGGAAGGACTGTTGAAGCTGACCCATCATGAGAATGAATACATGCGAAGCTGGGCGATACAGTTGATGGCAGAGGATAAGGAGTTGGCAGCGGTGACTTTAGAAAGATTGACAGAAATGGCCGAGAGTGATGGATCTCCAATGGTAAGATTATATTTGGCTTCCGCCATGCAGCGTATTGCTCCTGAGAAGAGGTGGGATGTATTGGAGGCACTTCTTCAAAGAGAGGAAGATAAAGAAGATCATAACCTGCCTTTGATGCTATGGTATGCTTTTGAACCGACAGTGGCGACAGATGTCGATAGGGCGCTGGAACTAGCGCAAAGAACGCAGATGCCTAACGTGTTGGATTATACCATCCGGAGAGTGGGAGCAGAAAAGACGGAAGCCTCCGCTGCGGTCCTGCAAAATATGCTAAAGAAGATAGAGAGGAGGGAACATTCCATAGAGCAGCACCAACTGATGTCGCTGTTGAGAATGGAATTGGAAAAAAAGTAGATTTTAGATACCAGGCTTATTGAATAAGCCTGAAGGGAAAGAGAAAAAACCGGCCTTCTACAATTGATGTAGAAAGCCGGAATTATTATAAGCCAAATCCGATGTAAATCTGGCCTACCCCGTTTTTAGAGTTTTCGGTCAGATTTCCGGCAATCCCGCTGTTTCCAATTTCGCGAAGCCCGTGATTGTAACGAGCACCAATGGTTACACCTTGCACATCAAAACCCACTCCGAACAACAGACCGTAGTCCAGGCGGTTAAAATCATCCGTATCCAAATCCACGACATTCGTCGTGTTTAAATTGGCGGATTCCAAGTCTTTTACATTTGCCGAAAGCAGGTAAGAAAGGTACGGCCCTGCATGGAGGTTTAGAGGACCTACATTGACTGCCAGCGCAACAGGCACCTGAATGTAATTAAGGTTAAACCTTACTTCACCAGGTTCAATCCCCAGCGCATTTTCCAGATTAGAACCGCCGTAGGTAATCTTCGACCCCACGTTCGAATAGAGTACTTCCGGCTGTACCGCAAGAAAATTGCTGATGGGGATTTTACCAAAGACACCCACATTGAGCCCGAGCTTCATGTTTTCATCTTCGGCATTTGGTTGGTCTACATAGAGCTGGGAAAGGTTGAGCCCACCCTTGATCCCTATCTTGGGCCCTGGATTATTACTTTGCCCATGGGCGAATGGGATTCCTCCTAACATTAGAACGACAAGCGCCAGGTTTAGGATTTTATTGGAGATTTTTCGCATAATTATAATGGTTTAATAGTGGATTATTTGACCCTAATGGGATGGAGTATTATACGTATTAGGAAAATAATAGGATGAAAAGCACCGATATTAGATCGTTGTTCCTGAGCTAAAAAGTGTCAATAATAGGAGGATGGGCAATTGGCCGAAAATCAACAATACAAAGAACTGTACCAGGTTTGAGCTGTAAAATAGCGTCGTTTTAAGGGTGTTATTTTATGCAAAAAATCTAATCCAAATCCCGCATGGATGCGGTCAACACCCTTACCAGTCTCTCCTTGGTTTCACGGTATTTCTTCTCATCCATAGTAGAGGAAATGGCCTTACCCACGTCTTTTCCAAAAATGATCTCACATTCCTCATCCAGGAATTCTATCCACACGACCGTCTCCAGATTGATGTAGAAGGTATTTTTATTTTTCCCGATGATCTTAAAGTATTCCATCCCGAAAGCTAAAAAAACTCCATTGAATCAGCAATAAAAAACTTCATAGTCGGTGGACAGGAAGATGTGTTGTGTGACGAAGAGTTTTTTTGCAAAACAGTGGAAGGACTAGATCCCATTCATATTTTGAAGGCCGGTAGTCATTACAGATTTATTCTACTGGAGGATTCTCTAACCATCAGCTTTGCTTTCAGGATCACTTGTTTTGCAGGCTTGGGTGTTCTTGAATTGATTTCATCTAAAAGTAATCCAATAGCTTCTCTTCCTATCTCAAAGGTGGGGTGAGCGATGGCGGTAAGATTGGGCTCCACCACAGTGGCGTGAAATTCGTCTGAGAACCCGACCAAGCCTACATCTTGAGGCACCTTAAGCCCCATTCTTCTTAGTACTTTCATTGCAGAAAATATAACGGTATCGTTGATGCCAAAGATAGCATCAGGGACATCCTTCTGGGACATTAACTTCTCTGTAACAATAGCTGACTGTTCTATACTCAGGTCGCAGCGTACCAGATGTTCGGGTTTAAACGATAATCCACATTCTGAAAGACCCTTTTGATAACCTGCTATTCGTTCCCTGCTTATATTGAGGTTTTCAGGCCCTGCAATATGCGCAATTGAACGATAACCGTTTTGAAACAAATGAACTGTGAGCTCGCGTGCCGCTTCAATATTGTCAATGACCACCGACGAAAATTCCTCTGTCCTGCATACCCGGTCAAAGAAGACCAGCGGGACTTCGGAATTTTGGATCAGATCAAAATCCGAATAATCTTCGGCATCTTGGGCAAGGCAAACGATCAACCCGTCTGCTCTTAAATCCAATAAATTTTGTAGACTTTCCCTGGTTTTGGCGTGGGATTCTTGAGAGGAAGATATAATGACATGATAACCCTGCTCTTTAGCACCGCTTTCTATTCCACTGAAAATAGAAGAAAAAAAATGGGTAACTATATCAGGGACTATTACCCCGATAATCTTCGTTCTTTGCTTGAGTAGGCCCAGCGCAATTGGGTTAGGTCTGTAATTCCAGGCATGAGCCAAGTCTTTTACCTTTTTTGTAAGCTCAGGGCTAATATCATAATGATCTTTTAGTGCTCTTGAAACCGTGGAGATTGAAACTCCGAGTTCGTTAGCCAGATCCTTTAAGGAAACCCGTTTTCTACTCATTTTAAATGGATTAATGCGCGTTTGTTAGATAGTGTTTGATGATTTCATCCCAAAAGTCGGTTAATATAGGTTTTTAACTGGGATAAATCCAATTACTGATACTTCCAAAGGTAACGTGGATGGGATGGCTGGGGTCCAAATCAGTTTTTAAGGCCTGTTCAGCACCCACTTTTTTTGTCGTTGAGCGTAATTTTGTTCCGCAAAGGTTTGTGCAAAGGCTTGTGTAACTATTTGTCGGTATTTGCTTGTCCACTTAAGGGGATATATCTAAAATTATGACAAATAGCCACCGGTAGAAGATTTATCCGGAAGATGGGCAAAATAAGCTACACCAATTTATGAGGTGTGTTTTATTCTGTTAAACGGAACAATAGGCGGTACATCTGTGAATGTTTAAAACAATATTGACAAGATGTCCTATGATCATAATTATTAACTATAAACCCAAACCTATGAAAGAAAGCCTTTACAGTAAAGGGTATAGGAGTATTAAAAAACAACTATATCATGTTAGAAATTATCTGGCGGTATTCCTAGTTTTTGTAGGAGGCCTGCAGGGATATGCGCAGACTCAGATCAGCGGTGTGGTCAAGGAGGAAAACGGAGATTTTTTGCCCGGAGTCAATATCCTTGAGAAAGGAACTTTAAACGGTGCCATTTCTGATATTGACGGAAGTTATTCCATTACGGTAGGGGAATCTGCCGTATTGATTTTCAGCTTTATCGGGTACGGTTCAAAAGAGATTGTTGTAGGGAATCAATCTGAGATCAATGTTGAGTTGTCTCCCGATATGACGTCATTGAGCGAGGTGATCGTGGTGGGATACGGAGAGCAAAGAAAGGAGACATTAACAGGCTCTGTAGCCAATGTTTCTGGAGATGACCTAGTAAAAAGCCCTGCCGCCAATGTGACCAGTTCTCTCGCAGGCAGGTTACCAGGACTCACCGTTAATCAAAGATCGGGAGAACCCGGCCGAGATGATCCGAATATTTTGATCCGAGGCAGCGGCACTTTCGGGAATAACAGCCCTCTGATCATCATTGACGGCGTTCCCAGAAGCCAGATAGGAAGACTTAATCCCGAGGATATTGAAAGTATCTCTGTTCTAAAGGATGCCTCTGCGGCTATTTATGGTGCAAGAGCGGCTAACGGGGTTATTTTGGTGACGACGAAGGCGGGTCAAAAAGGCAAACCTGTCTTTAACTTTACGATTAATCAGTCCTTTCTACAGCCCACCAAAATCCTCGATATGCTAGATGCGTCAGAGTTTGCGCAGGTCTACAATGAGGGTGCTTGGTACAGGGCAGGAAGACCCGAAACCAATTGGACTCCGCCGTTCAGCCAAGAAGCAATCCAACGATACGCGGATGGATCAGACCCGGTGAGATATCCCAATACGGATTGGGTGAAGGAAGCGGTGAAGCCCTATTCAACCCAACAAAGAATTAACCTATCCGCGCGGGGTGGTTCCGATGATGTCAACTATTTCCTCTCTTTTGGTACAGTAAGCCAAAACGGGAATCTGGTAAATGACCCTACCGAGTATAGGCAGTACAATATGCGGGTGAACGTCAATGTTAATTTAACTGACAACCTTACCGTGGGAGCTAATCTTTCCGCTTTATTGAACAACCAAAATTTTGGATCAGTCGCAACTGATGAGGAAAGCTGGGTGAACTTTAAAAATATTTACCAAGCAAATCCAACTTTGATAGCTCAGTATCCAAATGGCCTATACGGACCTGGCCGCTTGGGTGAAAACCCGCTCCTCATGGACCAGCGGGGATACTTTAATCGGGAAAGCTCTCCTATGTTCTCCTCCTTTACAGCCTCTTACCAAGTGCCTTTTCTGGAGGGACTTAAGATTGATGCCAGTTACAATTATGACATCAACAATCAGGTTCAAAGAAGATGGAGAACACCCTACTTTTTTCATGAATTCAATACCGTCACCGAGGAGTATGAAAGACGCCAAGGAACGGGGGTTTCGGCTCCGGAGTTATCCCAGACCAATACCAAGTGGACCACCAAGCTTTATAATATTCGTTTGAATTATTCAAGGACCATTGACAAGCATTATTTTGCCGCCTTATTGGGTACTGAACAGCAGGAGAATTACGAGAACTGGGTGCATGCTTTCAGGAGGAATTTTGTCAGCTCGGCAATTGATCAGATCGACGCGGGCAGCAGTGATACCAATGACATGAATACAGGAGGCTCTACCCGGATCAGTGGATATAACAACTATTTCGGTCGCCTCAACTATGACTATGACGGGAAATATCTGCTGGAATTTTTGTTCCGCTACGATGGGTCCCAGAAGTTTCCCAAAGAAAGCCGATATGGATTTTTTCCAGGCGTTTCTGCAGGGTGGAGGCTTTCCGAAGAACCGTTTATGGCTGATTTAGATTTTGTCAACCAATTGAAAATTAGGGGTTCTTATGGGAAAATAGGAAATGACTTTGTAGCTGCTTATCAGCATCTCCAGGCATTTACTTTTGGCAACAACTATTATTTTGGAGGCAATGTGTCTCCTGGGGTCAATCCCGGTGTGTTGCCTAACCGAAACATTACCTGGGAAACCAGTGAAAAAGTGGATATAGGTCTGGAAGGCGTCTTATGGCAAGGAGGTTTGGGATTCGAATTTGTCGTATTCAATGAACAACGTTCAGATATACTAGCCAGAAGAAATGTCTCGGTGAGCAATGTCTACGGCTATCCAGGATTACCCGATGAGAATATCGGCAGGGTAAGGAATCGAGGTTTTGAATTGATCCTTAATCGCAAGAGGTCCTTGGGAGAATTCAATTATAACATTGCCGGGAATGTGGCTTTTGCAAGGAGTGAAATCCAGTTTATGGATGAAGTGCCTAACGATATAGCAGACAAAAACCTTACCGGTCGTCCTGTTGGGGCGGGCTTGTATTATCAAGCAGACGGCATATTCAATACTCAGGAGGAGCTGGATAGTTATCCGCACATTTCAAATGCCCAGGTGGGCGACGTGAGGATCGTTGATCGTAACAATGATGGGCAAATAAACGGGGATGATCAGTTCAGGTTTAATTATACCGCAACTCCAGAATATGTCTTCGGCTTAAATTTCGATTTGGCCTACAAAAACTTCGACCTCAACCTGTTTTTCCAAGGTCAGACGAATGTGTACAACTATGACGAGCGTTATCCTGACTTAGGCACTGCTGCTTTTGACAATGCCACAGTAGAGCGTGCCACTGACAGATGGACGGTAGACAACCCGAATGGCACCAAGCCTAGGGCAGATGGGGTTGAACCTGGCGCGAATACTATGTGGCTGTTTGATGCTACTTTCGTCAGGTTGAAGAATGTTGAATTCGGATACTCCCTCCCTGACCATCTCATCTCGAGAATAGGCTTTTCTGATGCCCGTTTTTACGTGAGCGGATCCAATGTGCTTACCTGGTCAAAGGAGATCAAGTGGGCAGATCCAGAAGCCAGTGGAGGGTTTTTATACTACCCACAATTGCGTACGATGAATGTTGGTCTGAATGTTAAATTTTAAGCTGGAACTAAAATGAAAAAATCAATAATATATCTATTCATTCTAGCTGTGCTTGCAGGATGTTCCGATGACATTCTTGATGTGCAGCCACAGGATAGAGTATCAGAGGAGGCTGTATGGGGAGATGAGAATTTAATCAGGGCTTACCATACTTCCCTCTACAATGGCGTCCTTCATGGATTTAAGATCCACATGCTGTCTAAGGCCACGGATGAAGCCTTCAATGCCATCAATTTCGATATTGGGATAATACCTACAGGAGCTTTGCGGGCGGATAATGTGACCAGCTTGTCGGATACACACTGGACCGGTGGAGGTGGTTTATACTACTGGAATACAGGTTATCAATACATCAGGAGAATAAATATCTTCTTGGAGAAAATGGCTGATCCGACGATAGTGGTGTCTGAGAAGGAGAAATTAGTCGCCGAAGCCAAGTTTCTGAGGGCCTACATCCACTTCCTGCTCTTGGAAAGATTTGGTGGAGTGCCAATAGTAACAGAAAGCTATGAATTAGGGGCGGATCAATCCTTTTCCCGAAATTCTATAGACGAATGCTTCGAATTCATAGAGACGGAGCTGAATGAGGCGATTCCTGATTTGGAAAAACGGTATGCGGCGTCTGATGCCAATTTTGGCAGAGCCACCCAAGATGCGGCTCAAGCTTTGCTGTCCCGCGCTCTTTTGTATGCTGCCTCACCCTTATTTAATGAGTCCGGGGATCAAGGTAAGTGGCAGAGGGCTGCCGATGCGGCGGAGGTTTTACTTAATGCGGGATATTCCCTACATGAGGATTACACCACTTTATTTAATCAGCCAACCGGCACCGCCAACAATGAAATGATATTTGTGCGGCCATTTTCATCTAGCCCGGGTGGTTTCCATTCAGCGCCTATGGACAATCTCAATCGGCGGTATGGAGCCTATGGCGGTTGGTGGGCAAGTAACGGCCCTTCACAAAACTTGGTGGACGATTATGACATGATCAATGGAGAACCTGTATTTATTTATCCTAATGGGGTGAAAACGATCAATCCGGCCTCTGGCTACGATCCCCAAAACCCTTACGTAAATAGAGATCCTCGGTTCGATGCAACGGTGATCTACGACGGTGCTACATATCGTGGAGATAAGTTTGAGATGTGGGTGGCTCCGGACGGGGAATCTTGGGGGTTTGATTCCTACAGGCAAAGCGGTGATAATCCGCGATCGAACTATGTACTTCGAAAATTTATGCCTGATGAAGGTACCCCGCTAAGCTGGCAACAACCGTACACCAATCCTTGGATCATATTCCGCTTGGGTGAAATTTATCTAAATTATGCTGAAGCAAAATTTGAACTGGGAGATGAGGAAACCTGCCGGGAATATCTGTCCAAAATAAGAGCGCGCGTAAATATGCCACCAATCCCGTCCACAGTGACGGGGGAAGAATTGAGGCAAAGGTTATACAATGAGCGTAGGATAGAACTGGCATTTGAAGAACACCGCTACTGGGATGTGAGAAGGTGGAAAATTGCCGAGACGGTAGAGAACCAGCCGATATTTGGCATGGACATTATCAGAAATCCATCTACGGGCGAGAAGACCTATTCACGTATCCAATTGCTCAGCAGGATCTTCGAAGAAAAGATGTATTGGTTGCCAATTGAGCAAAATGAGATCTTGAGGAATCAAGGAATCCAACAAAATCCCGGGTATGAGTAACCCTAAATCTTGGCGGCCGGCTAACATCGGTCGCCAGTTTTATATCTTAAAATTTAATGGCTTGCCCTCTTTTTCATAATTATAGGATATATTTATCCGTTACGGCAAGTTTAATTTGATCAAACAACAATTAATGAACAAGTTCTTTACAATTCTATTGATATTCTTAGTGAGCGTAGGATACGCACAAAATGGGCAGCTAAAGCTTTGGTATGAGCAACCGTCCGGTGAAGTCTGGACAGATGCTTTGCCCATAGGCAACGGGAGGCTTGGAGCCATGGTTTACGGCAACGTAGAGCAAGAATTGATTCGGCTAAATGAACACACGGTATGGTCGGGAGGGCCGAACCGGAATGATAATCCGGATGCCTTAAACGCCTTGCCGGAGATACGCAAACTCATCTTCGAAGGGAAGCAGAAAGAAGCTGAATTACTTGCGTCCAAGACTGTGGAAACCAAGAAGTCTAACGGACAGAAGTTCCAGCCTGTAGGTGACTTGGTCATCGATTTTCCTGGCCATGAAAACTTTAGAGACTATTATAGGGAGCTTGATATCGCGCAGGCGGTCACCAAGGTTCGCTATGTGGTAGATGGAATCACTTACACAAGGGAAGCGATCGCTTCTCTCACGGATGAAGTCATCGCCATTCGCTTGACGGCGAGTGAGGCAGGGAAAATCTCCTTTAGCAGCTCCTTTGTCACTCCGCAACCCAACGCCAACATTAGTATTAATTCCGCCAAGGATTTAGTCCTTACCGGAACAACCACCGACCATGAAGGCGTACAAGGACAGGTCAAGTTCACCGCATTGACAAGGATCAAGACTAAGGGTGGGTCTATTGCTGCCAGCGACAGTGCTCTGGTGGTAAGCGGTGCTGATGAGGCCACGATTTATATTTCCATTGCAACCAACTTTAATAATTACAAAGATCTGGGTGGTGACAATGACTTTCGTGCCGCTTCTTATCTCGAAATGGGTTCTGCCCGTAGTTTTGACGATATTTTCAAGACTCATGTGGTAAAGTATCAAACCTATTTTAATCGGGTAAGCTTGGATCTAGGAATCTCAGAAGAAGCCGAGTTACCGACAGATGTTAGGTTAAAGAATTTTAGAACAGCAAATGATCCCAATTTGGTGACACTCTATTATCAATTCGGACGGTATTTGCTGATTTCCTCTTCTCAGCCAGGAGGTCAACCTGCAAACCTTCAAGGTGTGTGGAATCATCAGATGTCTCCTCCCTGGGATAGCAAATACACGATTAATATTAACGCGCAGATGAATTATTGGCCTGCGGAAAAGACGAATCTGGCAGAGATGCATCAACCGTTTTTGAAAATGGTCAGTGAAATGGCAGAAGCAGGGGAAGAAACTGCCAAGGTCATGTATGGCGCAAGGGGATGGATGGCGCATCACAATTCTGATATATGGAGAATAACGGGTCCGGTGGATGCCGTTTTCTGGGGAATATGGAGCGGGGGTGGAGCTTGGACCAGTCAGCATCTTTGGGAACACTTTCTTTACTCCGGGGACATGGAGTACCTTAAGTCTATTTATCCGATATTGAAGGGAGCCGCTACTTTTTATGTGGATTTTCTTGTCGAACATCCGGAAAAGAAATGGCTGGTAGTAAACCCTGGAACATCTCCCGAAAACGCGCCCCAAGCCCATGGAGGTTCCTCTTTTGATGCCGGTACTACCATGGATAACCAGCTCGTTTTTGATGCCTTTAGTACTGTCATCCAAGCAGCAAAATTCCTCAATGCAGAAGATGCCTTTACTGATACGCTGCGCATGATGCGGGATCGTCTGCCTCCCATGCAAATCGGAAAACACGGCCAACTTCAGGAGTGGCTGGAGGACATTGATGATCCAAATGACCAACACAGACATATTTCCCATCTGTATGGGCTATTCCCGTCAAATCAGATCTCCCCTTACAAGACCCCTGAGCTGGCTTCTGCCTCCAAAATCACACTCATTCATCGCGGCGATGTATCCACAGGATGGAGCATGGGCTGGAAGGTGAATTGGTGGGCGAGGATGCTGGACGGCAACCATGCCTACAAATTGATTCAAAACCAGCTTTCTCCTGTCGGTGCCAATCGTGGTGGTGGCGGATCGTACAACAATCTCTTTGACGCGCATCCTCCGTTCCAGATTGACGGCAACTTTGGCTGCACTTCCGGTATTACCGAGATGCTGGTACAGAGTGCCAATGGAGAGATCCATCTTCTTCCAGCTTTGCCCGACGTCTGGCCGACTGGGAGCATCACCGGGGTCCGTGCTCACGGTGGCTTCGAAATTGTTGAACTTAGTTGGAAGGATGGCGAAATTGAGAAGGCAATCATCAAATCTAATTTGGGAGGCAATTTTAGAATTCGTCTACCTCATTCGATGAAGCTTTCCGATGGTAGAGAGCCTACTGCTGCAGCGGGTGTAAATCCCAATCCTTTTTATTTTGTGTCGGAAACCCCCGCTCCCATTATATCTGATGAGGCAAAGGTGGAGCACCTGGGATTGCAAGATTCTGTCGTGTATGACTTGCCAACCTCTGGGGGAGAGACTATCATCTTTATAAAGGAGAAATAAGTATATCTGTTAGCATCATTAGGACAATCTGCTTGAAAATGGTCGTGTATGATTTATAAACAAAACTATAAGAACAGATAAAATGAAAAAAATAAGTTCAGTAGGTTTTGGATTGATGATACTCTTGGCGATGGTGTTTTTCCCACTTTGGGGCAAGCAAGAAGCCGTGTCTAAAGTAGTAATAGTCGACGGCTTCAGTAATCATGACTGGAAACAGACTTCCGCAGTCATAGAGTGGCTGCTGGAAGGTACCGGCCGGTTTGAGGTGGACGTGACCACTATTCCTTTGGATAGCAGCGGTTGGATGTTATGGAATCCTGATTTTGAATCTTATGATGTAGTGATCCAAAACACCAACAATATCCATAAGCCTGAATTGAAGTGGCCTAAACATGCGCAAGAAAAGTTGCAAGAATTCGTTGAAAAAGGAGGTGGGCTATATATTTTGCATTCTGCAAACAATGCATTTCCAGAGTGGGATGAATATAACAAAATGATTGGTCTAGGCTGGAGATCTGCGGACACGGGGGTGGCACTTGAGTTGGATTCTCAAATGAATTTAGTACGACATGAGCGAGGAGAAGGTAAAGGCACCAATCATGGGGATCGCTTTGATGCACTCATCCAAGTTATAAAAAGACATCCCATTAATGAAGGCTACCCTGCCGCGTGGAAAACAGTAAATACGGAAGTATATAGCTATCCGAGGGGTTATGCCGAAAACCTCACGGTGTTGTCCAGCGCGTATGACAGCACCGATACTAAAAAAGTCTGGCCGGTGGAGTGGGTGATTTCCTATGGCAAAGGCAGGGTCTATAACTCAAGTATGGGACACCTCTGGCATGGGGAAACCTACCCGGAATCATACAGATGCGTAGGATTTCAAACCACTGTGATTAGAGCAACCGAATGGTTGGCGACGGGAAAGGTAACTTTCCCTTTACCTCCTGATTTCCCCGATAGAGACAACTCCAGTTTAAGACCAGTAGAAGATTTTATTTCCAATAAATAGTATAATTGATTGCTATCCTCGGATGTTTGTTGTTTTACTTTAAATCGATGATATTAAAGCACTCTGTGATTTTTACAAACAAAAAGCTGTGACTGAGACGTTTTTTTATTTAGCTGCCGCATATTGCTCCCTGGATCCACATTATCCAAAAATAATAAACTCAGGCAAATGCCTGTAACTGAAGTTAATTCCCTAACCTTGCCAAAAGAGAAACCTAAAAAACCAACATATGAAACGATTAAGCACTTTATTTTTCCTGCTGTTTTTTGCGATATTTCATGTTTCTGCCCAACAGATAGAAAAAGAGGCTCCGGCGGGTTTCGACCTACCCAGAGAGGGCATTGAGAAAGGAAAAATTGACACCATCACTTACCCTTCAAAAACCGTTGGGGTAGACAGGAAAGCCCTTGTCTATACCCCTCCAAGATTTTCGGAAAACGATAAATATCCAGTCCTTTATTTACTTCATGGTATTGGCGGGGATGAGAAGGAATGGCTGAATGGGGGCCATCCGGAAATTATTTTAGACAATTTGTATGCAGATGGAAAGCTCAAGCCCATGATCGTGGTCATGCCCAACGGGCGGGCTATGAAGGACGACCGTGCAGAGGGCAACATCATGGCACCGGATAAGGTCCAAGCCTTTGCGACTTTCGAGCAGGATCTTTTGAAGGACCTCATCCCCTTCATCGAAAAGGAATATCCTGTCCTTACTGACCGTGAGAATCGAGCGATAGGCGGACTTTCCATGGGTGGAGGGCAGTCCTTAAATTTCGGCTTGGGCAATCTTGACAAGTTTGCATGGGTAGGGGGATTCTCCTCCGCACCTAATACCAAGGCGCCCGAGGAGTTGGTTCCAGACCCGGAAAAGGCAAAAAAAATGCTGAAGTTGCTTTGGATTTCCTGCGGTGATGCGGATCAATTGCTGCGTTTTACCACCCGGACCCATGAATATCTGGCGGCCAATGATGTACCACATGTATATTATCTGGAGAAGGGCGGACATGATTTCAAGGTATGGAAGAACGGCTTGTATATGTATTCACAACTCCTTTTTAGACCCGTTGATCAATCCAAGTTTGACCAATACAGTCCTTTAACAACAACTGGAATTAATATTAGATAGAGGGAAAAATTTGAATTTTAGACAGGTGTTGTTTTAAACGGCTTTATAGCTACAGCGAAGATGGGTGTCAGGCCATTCAGCGTGTCGCTGTTCTATAACGCAACAACGCCAAACGAAGAACAGAATTATACTATGGATTTGCACTTGACTAATAAAGTCGTATTGGTGGTAGGTGGAGCTGGCAAAAAAGGCAGTATCGGCGAAACAATCGTTCAACATGTGGTAAAGGAGAATGGTATTCCTGTCATCCTTGACAAAAACCGCCGTGGTTTTATGTTACAAGAAGAATTAAGAAATGAGGGGGTGGATGCTCTTTTCATTCAGACTGATGTTACTGATCCCGAGGCCTGTGAAGTAGCTGTCGAGACTGTTACCTCCACATACGGGCGAATAGATGTCCTCATCAACAATGTGGGCATCAATGATGGTAAAGGTCTGGAAAGTTCATATGAAGAGTTTATGGACTCCATCAGCCTTAATCTTGGAAGTTATTTCTTGATGACAAAGCTAGTCCTTCCGAAACTCAAAGAATCGAAGGGGAACATCATTAATATTGGATCAAAGGTAGCGCTGACAGGGCAGGGGGGAACCTCTGGCTATGCTGCCGCTAAGGGGGGCGTATTGGCACTTACTAGAGAGTGGGCGGTGGAATTGTTAAAGTACGGGATTAGAGTAAATGCCGTTATTATTGCGGAAAGCGACACGCCCGCGTACATGGATTGGTTGGAAACTTTCCCCGAGCCCCTAGCGGTTAAGGAGCAAATTATATCCAAGATTCCCTTAGACAAGAGGATGACCACGCCTAGTGAAATAGCTAATTCCGTTTTATTTCTTGCTTCGGATTGCTCATCGCATACCACAGGACAATTTGTGTTTGTGGATGGTGGCTATGTTCATTTAGACAGAAAGCTAGTCCATGAGGAGGTTAAAGCCACCAATGGTGTATTAAAAAGGGGCTAATTTACGTACTAGCTATATCGAGGCAGGACAGAATATCTTCCTTAATTACATTACAGCGTCTATTCCAATCCATGAACGGAGTAATGTGCATGTATCAACAATAGATCCTAGGTTATACCGAAAAAACCAACGAAAGATTTTATGAAAACACTAATATTGAACGAGCCTGGCAAGTGGGAGATGGCCGAAATGGAATTGGACAAGAATTTAGGTGCAGAGGAGGCGCTCTTGAAAGTCCACAGAATTGGTATTTGCGGAACAGACATGCACGCTTTCAGGGGAAAGCAGCCTTTTTTTTCCTATCCAAGGGTTCTTGGACATGAACTCGGATTGGAAGTCGTTGAAATTGGCGAACAGGTTTCAGGTGTTAATATTGGTGATAAATGTTCTTTGGAACCCTACTTTAATTTAAAAGAGGGTCAGGCTGTCAGGATGGGCAAAACAAATTGCGGCGAATATATTTCCGTATTTGGAGTACATCAAGATGGCGGCATGAGCGAGTTTATTAAAGCGCCTGCCAAGTATCTGCACAAATCTGAAAAATTGACGTACGATCAACTGGCTCTAATTGAGCCCTTAGGAATCGGTTGTCATGCCGTAAGCAGGGCAAATATACAGCCGGTAGACAAGGTCTTGGTAATAGGAGCTGGTCCGATCGGTTTGGCCACCATGCAATTTGCAACAGTCAAGCAAGCTAAAGTAGCTGCATTGGACATCAATGAAGACCGGTTGAAGTTCTGCTTGCAGAATTTGGATCTGGTAGGAACAGTGAATGCCAACACAGACCATGTAATCGACCAACTGAGGGAGTTATTTGATGGAGATCTCCCTACCGTGGTAATGGATGCTACAGGCAATCAGCATTCGATGAAAAACACTTTGGACTATGTAGCTTTTGGCGGGAGAATAGTATTTATCGGTCTTTATCAAGGCGATTTTACGTTCTTTGATCCGTTATTCCACAGAAAGGAGATTACGCTCCTTGCCAGCAGAAACGCCCTGGGTTCCGACTTTAAAGAGATCATTTCCCTAATGGAAGAAGGCAAGGTGGCGACAGACCATTGGATTACCCATCGCGTTGCTTTTGAGGATCTGCCAACACATTTTGAGTCACTTCTTGATCCCGAATCAAGAGTAATTAAAGCGATGGTTGAGTTGTAGGTCCCTAAGGTGTTTCTCATTCCTCTACAGCGGAGGCGTAAATGAACCTTGATGCTCCCCGAATTTTAGCGTCGGTCACTTCAATAAAAAAGAAAAAACCTAACCTGCCATATTTCAGCAAGTTAGGTTTTTTAGTTGTGGAGCTGGCGAGATTCGAACTCGCGTCCAGATAGGGAAACACCGTACCGTCTACATGTTTAGTTGCCTGTTAAGTTTTCGATGCCGGACTGCTGGGCAACACACCTGTCCTGGCACTTAGCTGTTGAATTTCGCACCGGCTTAACAGCATCACTGGCACTAGCCCTGTCTTTTCGACACCCCAGATTCAACCCCGACAAGGCGGAGGGTCGCGGGATGTGGCCGGGGAATCTCTATCGAGGTTCAACCCTTTAAGCTATATCTTTCCCCTAAGGGTAAGATTAGGCAGCCATGGCGTAATCAGATTCGCCAATTATAATTTGTATGAATTATTTACGGACGTACATACTCCACCCGACATGCGAGCCCAGTCTTCACTCCTACTGTCAAAACCGGTCAGCCCCATAATATAGTAATCATACAAAAGTACCACGAATTTTGTTCCCGATGAAAGAATATATTCCAACGGCTGGTAAATCTCTTAGCCTTATTTTTGCACTGTCTAGGCCAAACGTCTTGCTATGTTTAGAAATCTACTTATCAGCTTCCTCTTTATATTTCCCTCCCTGCTCTCCGCGCAGATTTTGAATATGGAGAAATTGCGCTTGGAGCAGGATACCGCAAAAAGCCTCTTGGCAAAAGCTGTGATCGGTCTTACTGCCAACAACAGGAGCGGCGCAGAAGACGAACCGGCCCACCTGTTTGCTTTTAACTTCGATGTCAACCTCATGCACTATCCTGGCAAGCATGCCTATATCTTGGTCTCAAAGTTTGATTACCTGAGAGTCAATGAGGAGGGGGTGATGAATTATGGCTATTTTCACGGTAGGAGCAATTTTTTACGGGAGAGAAAATTCAATTATGAAACTTTTGTCCAGTACTCCTTTGACAACGCTAGGGGACTGGATACCCGATGGATTGTGGGGGGAGGTCTTCGACATGACCTTTTTAAAACAGACAAAACCACTTTGCTGATTGGTATTGGTGGAATGTTTGAGACAGAAAAATGGCGCTATCCAAAGACCGAGCGCCTGGTGCAAAAGGAGCTATTTAAAAGTTCTAACTATCTTTCCTTCCAGTCGGCCGTCAATGAATACATTGATCTCAATCTTGTCAATTATTACCAAACGGGGTATGATGCTGATATCGAGGGGTTTCGAAACCGGCTTACGGTGTCACTTATTTTAAATGCTAAATTGACTGATAGGCTCTCCCTGACCAACTCTTTTGACTTGGCTTATGAGGATAAGCCGATCATCCCCATTACCAAGCTGATTTATACGCTGAAGACAGGTATTTCAATTAATCTCTAAATTTCTATACCAGTTTACTTAGCGATTCCGACAGGTTTACTCCCATTAGCCCTGCTGGATTTGGAATAATTTCCTAACTTGCAGCGATGGAAAATTTTGTCGTTTCAGCCAGGAAATATAGGCCTTCTGATTTTAAAAGCGTGGTGGGGCAACAGCATATTACCACCACCTTGAAGAATGCAATCAAGAATAACCACCTTGCCCAAGCCTTTCTTTTTTGTGGTCCCAGGGGGGTAGGGAAGACTACCTGCGCGAGAATTCTCGCAAAAACCATCAATTGTGAAAACCTGACCCAAGACGCAGAAGCCTGCAATATCTGCGATTCCTGCAAGGCATTCAATACCAACAGCTCGTTTAACGTCTATGAGCTGGATGCGGCTTCCAACAACTCGGTAGATGATATCCGTACACTGGTGGACCAGGTGAGGTATGCGCCTCAGAAGGGCAATTACAAAATCTATATCATTGATGAGGTTCACATGCTTTCCGTCCAGGCTTTCAATGCTTTTTTGAAAACTTTGGAGGAACCTCCGAAGTATGCGATTTTTATTTTGGCGACTACGGAGAAACATAAGATCATCCCAACTATTCTTTCCCGTTGTCAGATATTTGACTTTAACAGGATACAGATAAAGGACATCGCGGAGCATCTAAAGCATGTAGCATCAGAGGAAAAGATAACTTATGAAGAGGAGGCCTTGCGGCTTATCGCTACGAAGGCTGACGGTGCTTTGAGGGATGCTCTATCTATCTTTGATTTGATCGTCACCTATTCTGCAGGGAGAAAGCTGACCTACGAGGAGACCATCAACAATCTCCATATCTTGGATTACGATTATTATTTCAAGGTGACGGATGCTTTGTTGGAGGAGAGCATCGCTCGGTCATTGTTGATTTTTGATGAAATACTCAGACAAGGATTTGATGGCCACAATTTCATTGTAGGCTTGAGTGAGCACTTTAGGGATTTAATGGTATGTAAGGATGCGGCAACGGTGGAGTTGCTACAGGTATCGGAAAGCGCCGGAAAACGATATTTTGAACAGTCGAGCAAGGCGCCCCTTTCTTTTCTTCTGTCAGCCCTTAACGTCTGCAACCAGACCGATATTCACTATAAAAGCAGCAAGAACCAAAGGCTGCATGTTGAATTGGCGTTGATGAAAATGGCAAAGCTTCCGCAGGCCCTTTCCCTTGCCAGCATCGCACAGGAGGAATCAAAAAAAAAAGCTTAGCCCCTGAAAAGCCTGCTTCTCCTCCAGTAGTTCCCCAGCTGATTCCTGGAAAGTCGGTAGGTACCTCCTCTAGACCAGTCCAAAAGACGATGGCTATCCCCACCAGTCTCACTGATGTGGACAGATTGATCCGTGAAAAACCGGTCGCTGCTAAAGCATTGACGGAAAAGGAAACCACAGCACAGGAGGAAACCCATCTCTCAGAAAGGGATCATGAGCAGTTTGATGAATTTAAATTTCAAGATGTCCTGGAGCAAATTATATTGAAATTTAAGGAGGAGCACAAAAACATGGAAATCTCAGTATTGAGACAGCCTTTCAAAGTGATGAATGATACGGTGACCTTCATGCTAAACGGTGAAATGCATAAAGATATTTTTGCAAAAATCCGTCCTGAAATAACGGGTATGTTGCGTAGGGCGCTCCGGAACTTTAAGGTGGATCTTACTTTCGAAATTAAAGAAGATGAGGAGAATTCCGCAAAAAGGCTTTACACCTCTACCGATAAGTTAAACTACCTGAGGGAAAAATCTCCTGCTTTAAAGGAGCTACAGAATCGGTTTGGCTTGGAAACTGATTTTTGATGGATGTTACGCAAGGCATTGCTCACCTCCAACATCAATCTCGCTTAGCGTCTAGGTGGTCCGCCTTCAAAAATCTATACCTATTCCGAAATTGATCAGGTTCTGCAATTGTATGGCCTGCTTGGAGGTACCATCATCCATTTTAATCAGCACATTTTCGTCGTATATTAGGACAGTTTCTATCCGGGTGGAGATGTACCGATTGACTTTCATATTGACGGTGGAATTAAAATTGACCACCATATTTCCCAGCCGTTCATAATTGGAAAACAGGTTGAGATCGGCTTTCCATCTCACATTGGTCATCAGCTGTGTATCTATTGACGAGCCTAAGGACAATCCCGCCTCAGGTCTGATGTTCTCTCCGGGCACCACACCAAAGGCTCCCGCTCTGCTGAGTGAATCATCCAAAACGATGGTAAATCTCCCTGTAAAAGGGGAGATGATGGCGGAGAACTTATTGTTGTTCCGGTATTGCTTCTGGTAATTGAGACCGGTGGAGGATTGTATATATCCCGGACTCAAAAGATCGGAAATAATGTCCCTGGTTTCCCTGTCAGAACCGGCAGGCCGTTGGTATTTATACCCTTTTAGAAGCTGGCTACGGGCGTCGATTTGTGTGGACAAATAGAGGCTTTCTGAAAGTTCGCGTCCGTATTTGCTGGTGAACACAAAGTTGTCGTTGGTTTTGCGCATGGGGAAGGAACGGTCAGCCTGTCTGTTGGCGCCAAAGCTCACGGTCAATTTGGTGTCCCAGATCTTGTCATTCCTGTTGTAGTTCGCAAAAAGGTTGATACCGGTATTTAAAGCAAAAGAACTTGCCCCGCCCGCGGCCCAATTGGACAGGCTTACCTGTTGAACACTTAGATTGAAATTCCCTCCTCTTTTCCAATAAACTGGCACCACTTCAGGCGTTAGAATCAATGAGTCCCCTAACATGATCAGCGTATCTGCACCAATAATCACGGTATCGGCCATATTGATTCTCCCATTGTCCTGAGCGATCGCATCCGTTAAACAGATGAAAAGAAATGTCCAACAAAAAATGTACTTTACTTTTCCCACATTGTTCGATTTTGAAGCAAAGGTAATTTGCTTTATAGGGATATGCTACTTTTTGATAATGATAACTTGTCCTATACTTAAAATACTATTTTCATTTAAGTTATTCCATTCCCTCAATTGATCTACTGTTACCTGATATTGCCGTGAGATAGCGTATAAAGTCTCTCTAGGCTGGACTTTATGACTTAGGTGCTGGTTTGGCATTGGTGCTTGCGTCGCGGTATTGGCTCTCGGCCCCGTCATGTTGTTAGGGGTGGCAGGAGGGTTTTGTGCCGGTGTATTCAGCGCAATGGTGGAACTTGCGGTCGCCGTCACAGCCGGTTGGGCGTACTCGATAGGTTCGTTCCTTTTGCGGTAGCTTTGGAGCTTTAACACCATCCCCTGTTTTAGATCCTCGTCTTTGTATATCCTGTTCTTGGCTTTAAGCGAATTTAAGCGGATACCATATATCTGGGAAATCTTCCATAGCGTCTCGCCCGGCATTACTACATGTTCCTCGATCTGCGCTTTGCCTTTTTTCCTTTTAGTATAGTAATATTGTCCTGCCTGAATTTGATCGGATTTCTTTAGGTCGTTGACTCTCTTGATGCGGTTTTCGTTGACTCCCGCTTGAGTGGCAAAATTCTCCACCGTGGTTGTTTTCTTTGCAAGTATGCCTTTAATTCCATTAATCCTTATCTGGCCAGGTTTATCCTCGGCATTCCTGTTTCCCGTGATTCGGGGATAGCCTTGGGCGTTCTGTCTGGAGGGTACTGTATAAGTCGCTTCTGATTCATTAACCGCGAGTACCGGACGTGTGGTCGGTGAAAGTCCCTGGCTGACATAGGTTACGGTATATTGCCGATCCCCGGGAATACTCCCGTTGGGTGTCCATTTGTTGTATTCTTTCAGATGGCTTTCAGTGACACCAAGTCGTTTAGAAAGTGCAGACAAACTCGTAGGTCCCGTTACAGGGTATTCCTGGAGGTAATTGCCGTTGCTTACCAACTTACCTAACTGTGACTCAAAGGCAATCTTGTGTGCAAGGAATTTTTTGAAATACCAATGGGTGTTCCTATCAATGTCCACGGTCTTTTTTCCTCTGTATTTGTCTCCAAAATACTTCCGGGCTCCGCCCAGACCCATTTGATAGGAGACCAAAGCGCACATCCAATTGTCCAGATGGCTTTGGTGCTTTTTGAGGTATAGCGCGGCTCCTTTGGTAGAGGAAACGATATTCTTTCTTTCGTCGATCTGGTTGTCAACCCTCATAAACACTTCCTCTGCAGTACCCTTTTTAAACTGCCAGAACCCCACTGCATTGGAAGTGGAGACGGCATCGGAGATTAAGCTGCTCTCTTGTATGACAAGGTATTTTAAGTCTTGTGGTACGCCCTGTTCCCTTAACACCCGCTCTATAGTAGGCATGTAAAGGTTTACCCGGTCCAGTTTGATCTGGAAGTAATTTGGGCTTCGGTAGAGCGCATCCACGTCTAGCTGTATTTCCCGTTGCGCCTGATCGTTAAGACGGAGCGTCATATCCGCAAACTGTATAGTTTTGGGTACCCGTGGGCTTTGTGCATGGACAATATGATGGGTGAAATAAAAAATAAAAAGCAAGGGGAAAATATAATATCTCATAGTTCTAAAGTTAGAGTTTCCGGGCCATTAAAATTCCATCCCTGATGGGAAGTAAGACATTTTCTACCCTAGGATCGGCCTGCACCAAACGGTTAAATTCAACTAGAGCTTTGGTGTCTTTATCAATTTTCTCATTCTTCAATAGGATCTTGCCCGACCACAAGACGTTGTCTGCCAGCAGCAGGCCACCCGGATTTATTCTGTCTACGAGTAGGCTATAATAATTGTTATAGTTGGTCTTATCAGCATCAATAAAAACCATATCGAAGTTACCTTTTAGCTGGGGAATAATATCCAAGGCATTTCCGATCCTATAATCTATTTTAGCAGATAAGCCGGATTTATCAAAGAAGGTCTTTACCCTTTCTTCCAACTCCCCGTTGATGTCTACGGTAATGAGTTTACCTGATGGTGCCAAACCTTTGGCTAAGCAGATGGCTGAATAGCCCGTATAGGTTCCAATTTCCAAAATGGAAGCTGGAGAAAGCATTTTGCTGAACATTTCCAGCATTTTCCCTTGCAGCTTTCCCGAGAGCATTCTTGGCATCAGCACTTTGGCGAAGGTCTCTCTTTCTATGTGCTGGAGAATGGGGTCTTCTTCTGTCGTATGTGCCTCACAGTAATTAAAAATGGCGGGGTTGAACAATTCCATTTCTTATTTAGGTAGATAGGTGAGAAAACTGAATTCATTTTCGTCGAAAACCTCATTGGCTATATCCTGTAGGTCTTCTGCCGTCGTATTTCGGATGGTATTGAAAATGATATCTAATGGATCAATCCTTCCCTTGTCCAATAGACTTTTGCCGTATACCAACATAAGGGAAGCGTAATTTTCTTCTGCCATGGCCATTTGGCCGATTACCTGTTCTTTTGCCATGTGAAGTTGCATGCTCCCCAGTTTCTTTTCCCTCAGCTTCTTTATTTCTTTCAGCACAATCTTTTTTGCTTTGTGGGAAGTGCCTTCTTCCGTTGCATAAAAGATACCGACAAACCCTGTGTCAGAGTAAGCTTGATAGACAGATTCTATGCTGTAGACAAAGCCATATTTTTCCCTTAAAGCCAGGTTAAGCCTGGAGGTCATACTCGGGCCGCCTAAAATATTGTTCAAAAGAAACAATTTAAACCTGTTTTTATTGTGAAGCGATAAAGCAGGCTTTCCTATGGCACAATTTGCTTGAGAAATTTCTTTGTGGATTATTTTGTTTTGCGGTGTATAGTGATGAAATCCGCTTCTGACGAAAAGGCTTTTTTTCGGCGCAATTACCGACAAAAATGGTTCCACCTGCTTTAAGACTTTATTGAAGCTGATATTGCCTACCACTGAAAATACAATCTTGGAGGTGTCCAACCTTTCGGAGATGAAATCGAAAAAATCCTGTTGGCTAAAACGGGATACAGTTTCTTCTGTGCCAAGGATGTTTCTTCCCAAAGCATGGTTTTGGAAGATGATTGCATCAAAATCATCCTGCAAAGCGTCCTCTGGGGAATCGCGGTACATGGCCATTTCCTCCAAAATCACCTGCCGTTCCTTTTCGATTTGCTTGGGAGGAAAGATACTGTTGAAGGTGATATCGCACAGTAGTTCGGCAGATTTGCTGAAATGGGTCTGCAAAACACTGGAATAGAAACAGATCTTTTCCTTGGTGGTGTAGGCGTTCAACTCTCCACCTACCGAATCCAAACGGTTGAGGATATGAAAAGCCTTTCTTTTTTTAGTGCCCTTAAAAGCCATGTGCTCCCAAAAATGGGCCAACCCTTCTTGTTCATTTGACTCGTCCCGGCTTCCTATATCCACAACAAAACCGCAGTGAACGAGTCGGGTATGGGTAATTTCTTCGTGAACTATCCTGATGCCGTTAGGTAATTCTTTATAGTTATATGACATTTACTTCCACTTCCAACATTTAACTTACAAAAATAGCATACTTTGCGGCATATTGCATCCGATAAATAATTATGTTGCTTTTTGCCGAATAGATATCGTCGAAAAATGAGGCCTGTTTGATCCTCAGAACTCTTTTCTTGTCCAAGCCCCCTGAGTAGTTCATTATTCTTCGCGGGGAAACGCGTGCCGCAGAAAAAAGCAATTTGCTGGTTGTCTGAAAATCTTTTAGCTTTATACTTACAAAACCCAAAATAGCCAATAGTCAAATTTTTAGCAATCACTGCATCCTACTTCTAATTTATGGAGACCCACGATTTAAAGGCCTCATTAATAATATCGGTTTATAAAAACGTCGAGTTTCTAAAAATAGTCCTCGACTCTCTAGCATACCAGACAGAGCGAAGGTTTGAGGTGATTGTATCTGAAGATGGAGAGTCGCCTGAAATGGATGATTTTATTCTTAATTACCCTTTCCAATTTCCCCATCAACATGTCCGCCATCGGGATGTGGGTTGGAGGAAGAACAAGATATTGAATGAAGCCATCAGGTCTTCTAAAGCCGACTGGTTGGTTTTTATCGATGGAGATTGTGTGCTTCATCCCCGATTTATGGAGTTCCATTTAAAATTGGCCGATCCAGCGCACATTTTGGCAGGGAAAAGAATCAAGTTGGATGCTGCAACCTCTAATTTATTATTAAGTCAAAGCTTGCCTTTGGATAGGGTAGACGCTTATATTTTGAAAAATTTCTTGAAACTCAAAGCGAACGGAAGCAAATTTATAGAAGAAGGGATATTTATTTCTCCTACCGGAGTATTGGGTGGATTGTTTGGAGGGAGAAAAATGAGACGCTTAAAAGGCTGTAATATGTCTTTCCATAAAAAAGCGATTTATTCCATCAACGGTTTTGATGAAGATTTTGTTAAACCTGCAGTAGGAGAGGATGCGGACTTGGAATGGCGGTTTCGCCAAGCGGGTTTCCGGTTGGTTTCCCTAAGAAATTTGGCTGTACAATATCATTTACACCATCCCGAATGCTGGAGTTTACAGGAAGACAATATGAAATTGATGAGCGAGAAGCAGGCGCGGAATGAATTTATTTGCAAAAACGGATTAAAAATACAACCATGAGATATCAGACACAGCCGCAGGCTTTATTTATCAAAAACAGAAAAAAATTAGCTCAAAAGTTATTACCCAATTCTTTAGCGGTTTTTCATTCTAACGATATTATGCCCACCAACGCGGATGGGACTATGAGGTTCAGACAGAACAATGACCTTTTCTATCTCACCGGTATAGACCAGGAAGAATCCATTTTGGTGCTCTGCCCGGACTTTCCCAATGAGCAGATGCGGGAAATATTGTTTATACGTAAAACCAACGAACATATTGCAGTGTGGGAGGGGCATAAATATACTCAGGAAGAGGCTTTCGAGACTTCTGGAATCCAGAATATTCAATGGGTGGAGAGTTTTGAAAGTACCTTTAATTCCTTGATGGCTTTAAGCGAAAATGTTTATTTAAACACAAATGAACATCTAAGGGCAGAGGTAAGGGTAGAAACTAGGGACGCCAGGTTCATTAAATATTGCCAGGAGAGGTTTCCATTGCACCATTACCACCGAGTTGCGCGGCTTATGCATCAGCTACGGGCAGTGAAGGAGCCGGAAGAAATCGATCAGTTAAAAATCGCCTGTGACATAACAGAAAAGGGCTTCAGGAGGATACTTCAATATATCAAGCCGGGCGTGATGGAGTATGAAATAGAGGCGGAATTTATGCATGAATTTTTGATGAACAGAAGCCGCGGGTTTGCTTACGAGCCCATTATTGCCTCTGGACCAAGTGCTTGTGTTCTCCATTACATAGAGAACAACAAAGCCTGCAAAGACGG
>DATGMS010000081.1:0-2755 GCA_035307285.1 Cyclobacteriaceae bacterium | reverse complement strand
CCCTTAACTCCCCAGATCCCTCTTCTCTGTCAGATATCTCCAATAACGTCTCGGTACATGCTGGAGGTGAAGCTTCATGTTTTTTCTCTCCACGATATTGGTGCTTTTGAAGTAGGTCTTCCAGAGGCTGCTGTAAAGTGCTTCTTTTTCATCCATCAGAATATCCGGGCCTGCGGGGGTTAATTCCTGAATGGGTTTGAAATCAAGCTTGACCTCATGCACCTGGACCAAATTATAATGGAGCCCGTATTTCCGTTTTTCATCATAAATAAGCCAGGCCTGGTCGGCATAGCGGTCTTGAAAATGGCGGGTAATCAAAGGCAGTACGTTGTAATCGGGACGGACTAAAGCGAAAAACAAACCGTCATTGCTTTTTTGAAAACGAACAAAGGCCTCCATTCTGTGCTTCTCCCGGTGTACCTTATGCGCCATTTGGGAAATTGCCAGAACGTGTTCATTGCCGAAATTCCTGGAATGCCCCTCCCCATGATTAAATAGATAAAGCGAATAATCGAATAGGTGTTGGAAAATGTCCGGGTCCTCAGAGAGGTACGCCTTGTAGATATTCTTGTACCCTACGTCCCCTGCTTTTTTTTGCAGGCCTTTCCATACCCTTTCAGCCTTTTCCGGATTGGGATAAATTTCAAAAACCTCACCGAACATGCTGGGTGTCCGGCTTTGTAGTAACAACCGTACTTGGGAATGCTTCCGCTCGAAAGATTCAAAAACCGCCGTCAACAAACCCTCAAAACTTCCATCAAACACATAATCAACCATCAAAATAGGCTTAACTGATTGGGTTTAGACTTCATGTACTTACTTTGGCTGTTCTGCAGGATAATGCCCTTGATCCGAAGGGGATCTTTCTCGTTAAGTTGGAACGGGCTATCGGCACAGCGGATAAAATGCTGAGCCCTGTTGTAGGCGATCCCCAGCTTTCTTAGTTGATAGATGTGAAGCTTGCCAAATTTTCGGGCCGATACGATTTTTTTAGCGGAGCTGACCCCAATGCCCGGAACCCTAAGAATGGCTTGATAGTCGGCTTTGTTGATATCCACGGGAAAAAAATGCGGGTTTCTCAAAGCCCAACTTAGTTTAGGATCAATGTCCAAATCGAGGTTGGGATGCTGGTCATTCAGTATTTCCTTTACATCAAAACCATAAAACCGCATGAGCCAGTCGGTCTGGTACAATCTGTTCTCGCGGATTAAAGGAGGCTGACTGCCTATCACGGGCATGCGTGTGTCATTGCTGATCGGGATATAGCCGCTGTAATAGACTCTTTTTAGGGAAAAGCTTTTGTAGTAGCTGTCAGCGGTATGCATGATTTCCCGGTCGGATTCGGGTGTGGCTCCGACCACCATTTGGGTGCTTTGGCCTGCGGGGACAAATTTCGGGACACTTTTGATCAGCTTTTTTTCATCTTTGTATTGAATGGATTTATCCCGGATAATCCCCAGTTCTTTCTTCACCTCCTCATGGGTCTTTTCAGGGGCAAGCAGTTTTAGTCCGGCTTCGGTAGGCATTTCCAAATTGATGCTCATCCTATCGGCATAAAGACCTGCTTCGGTAACCAATTCTTCGCTTGCACCGGGAATGGTCTTGAGGTGAATGTAGCCGTTGTAGTTTTCTTCCAAGCGAAGCTTTTTAACGATCTTCAACATCCGCTCCATGGTGTAGTCGGCATTTTTGAAAATACCTGAACTAAGGAAAAGCCCTTCGATATAGTTTCGCCGGTAAAAGTTCATTGTCAATTCCACCACCTCCTCCACCGTGAAAGCTGCGCGCTTGATGTCATTGCTGTTGCGGGACACGCAAAAAGCACAGTCGTAGATGCAATAGTTGGTAAGAAGGATTTTCAGGAGAGAGACGCATCGGCCATCTTCGGTATAACTGTGGCAAATCCCCGATCCCGTGTCTCCTACGCCCTTAGTAGTGTTTTTTCTATTGCTTCCGCTTGATGAGCAGGATACATCATATTTGGCCGCATCTGCTAAAATCTGTAACTTTTCCCGTATCCTCTCCATCTAAAATAAATCTCCTTCTCGCTTTTTATGTGTATTTCTTAGAAAAACCTAGCCTCTCTTAAGCTTGTGGTTTAGAGCCCATTCTTAACACAAAGTAGGGGTTATTGGTTTATGTTTTTAGCATAAACGGACAAATCATTTTTCAGTTCAAATTAGCCAAGCAGTGCATTGGTGTTGAAGGTATGCCTCCTCCAAATTGAGGCTATTCTGCAAAGGATAAAGAAGGTAGTGTTCCCATTCCGGCGATGGAGGGATTTGTTTCAGAGTCCAGCTCATGAGCTGTGGCGATAGAAAAATGCTGCCTTCACTTTTACCAAAGGCGATTAGGACATCATCGAGAAAGTGCGGGATTTGAACCGACAAATGATGCACAATATCAAACAAAATCTTTTCTTTGCGTTTATATCAATGTAATGGGTGAACTGGCTGTTGCAGGCTTTTTATTTCCGGCCTTTGGGGTATTGATGTCGCATATGACCTCGGCAGCAGCGCCGCTATCGGAAAGGCACCTATAATTACAAAATGCCTACTTAAAAGCTATTGAATTAAAAACTATTATCCAATTTCAGAAATGATCAGACTCCCTTTATTTATCTTTTTACTGGGGTTTTTCGCTTTCGTATCCTGTAATAGCAAGCCGGAGAAGGTACAAACAGTGAATGAGAATCCCCCGTCTGCCTCCTTAGGGACGCTCACTTCTTACCAAATCGGCGACCGTGTTCCCAGTG
>DATGMS010000080.1:0-3790 GCA_035307285.1 Cyclobacteriaceae bacterium | reverse complement strand
GAAATGAACCAGCTTAAGCGGGCATTGAAAAATATCGTTCCCATTAAGGAGCTGCTAAAAGCCCAAAAGAATGCCTCACTGAAAAAACTGGCTGACCAGATCAATCCCTGTGAATTTCTTTTGGAAAAAATAGAAAGGGAGCTTCAGGAAGACGCTCCCATGCTTACCCACCAAGGCGGGATCATCAAGAATGGTATAGATGAGCAGCTGGATGAATATAGAAAGCTGGCCAATTCCGGCAAGGATTATCTCATCCAAATCCAACAGAGGGAAGTCCAGCGGACACAGATTTCTTCGCTGAAAATTGCTTTCAACAAGGTGTTTGGGTATTATCTGGAAGTTAGCAACACCCATAAGGATAAGGTTCCCCCGGAATGGATCAGAAAGCAGACCCTTGTCAATGCCGAAAGGTACATCACCGAAGAGCTTAAGGAATACGAAGAAAAAATCCTCCACGCTGAAGATCGCTTGATCGGATTGGAGCAGAAGTATTTTACCTTACTCGTACAGGATGCGGGGGAGTATGTAGCCCAGATCCAGCAAAATGCCAAGCTACTGGCATCAGTTGACTGTTTGTTGTCCTTTGCGCAGGTAGCCCTTTCCAACCAATATTGCAAGCCGAAGATTGCGGATACGGACTCCCTGGAAATTAAGGATGGACGTCATCCGGTCATAGAGAAACAGCTTCCCGTGGGGGAGGACTATGTCCCCAATGACATCTACCTCGACCACAAATCCCAGCAGGTGATTATCATCACAGGACCCAATATGGCGGGTAAATCGGCCTTACTGCGACAAACTGCTTTAATTGTCCTCATGGCACAGATGGGAAGCTTTGTCCCCGCTTCCTATGCCAGGATCGGGATTATCGACAAGGTGTTTACCCGGGTGGGGGCTTCCGATAATCTATCCAAAGGCGAGTCTACTTTCATGGTAGAGATGACCGAGACCGCCAGCATTCTTAATAATCTGTCAGACCGAAGCCTGGTACTGATGGACGAGATTGGGCGGGGTACCTCCACTTATGATGGCATTTCTATCGCTTGGTCCATCGTGGACTTCCTTCATAACCACCCAAAATATAAAGCAAAGACCTTGTTTGCCACCCACTACCACGAACTTAACCAGCTGGCAGAGGATTTCGCCAGGGTCAAGAACTTCAATGTGTCAGTGAAAGAGATGGGCAATAAGGTCATCTTTATGCGGAAGTTGCAGGCAGGCGGAAGTGAGCATAGTTTTGGGATACACGTTGCCCAGATGGCAGGCATGCCCAATCCTATTGTGCTACGCGCGTCGGAAATCATGAGCCATCTGGAAAAAGACAAGGCAATGGGTCATCAGAAGGAGAGGATAAAGGATATGCCGAAGAACAATTACCAATTAAGCCTGTTCGAGATGGATCCGAAGTTTAAGGAAGCGAAAACGCTGCTGGACGCCATCGATATCAATACTATTTCTCCTGTAGAGGCTTTGTTGAAATTAAATGAGGTAAAGAAAACACTTTTATAAGGGAGAGTCCTGATGATCAGCGGAGTGGAATGGAATGCATAAAAAAAACAATTTGTAGTCTTGCAGATTAAAAAATACTGTTTACATTTGCATTCACAAAAGGCACTGACAAAAGGTTGTTGCCGTTGAAAACAAGCGAAAGTAGCTCAGCTGGTAGAGCACGACCTTGCCAAGGTCGGGGTCGCGAGTTCGAATCTCGTCTTTCGCTCCACAGGCCCTTGCAAAAGGGCTTTTTGTTTAGCGATCTAAGGTAAATACCGGATGGCAGGTGGATAAACAGCTTTGATGTATTATGTTTATGCCATATCGAGTGAGTCAAGAAGCTATATTTACGTCGGGCTTACAGATAATGTAGAAAGGCGATTGGCTGAGCATAATGGTGGTAAAAATAGGACTACAAAACCATACCGACCCTTTAAATTGATTTATACGGAATCATTTTCTTCTAGAGAAGAGGCGAGAGTCAGAGAAATAAAACTTAAATCCGGATCTGGTAAAGAGTTTTTGAAATCGTTAATTTAAGTATTGTAAATGCCGGGATGGTGGAACCTGCCTTCCGGTAGGCAGGCCTGTCTGCCGGCAGGCAGGTCGGTAGACACGCAAGACGAATTAAAACTTAGAAGGAAACAATGATGATTAATATGCCGGGATGGTGGAATCGGTAGACACGCAAGACTTAAAATCTTGTGGGGGCAACCCCGTGCGGGTTCAAGTCCCGCTCCTGGTACATAACCTCTCTGAAAAGGGAGGTTATTTTTTTGCACTGTCCCAAAAGTACAAATAAGGTGGAACCTGCCTGCCTAGTAATACCATTCATAGGTAGCTTTTCGCAGCAGAACCACTGTTCCCAAGTTTAGCATGCTAAACATACATCACATCAATTACTTTAAGGCACTGGTAAGATTTTTCATACATCCTTAGAAGAAGACCATTGATGGTCGTATAAGGCTCCACCTGGAGCAATACCAAATAGATCACGTCTGCTTCCAGTGAAACATTGGCTATGGGTACGGCAAAACCTTCTTTGACTGACATCAAATCGTACATCTGCGTGTTTTTTCCGATAATGCTGCCTCGCAGCTTCGCTGGATCCAAGGCCAAGATCAGCACACTGAGCTGCGCATACGGGAATTTTTGCGTAGCCTTGTCATTTACGAAACCCACTTTCAAAACCTTCTCCCCATTTATCTCGGTCACAGCTACGTCCGAAAAATAACTGGAAATATCGGCAGACTTCCGAAATTGAAATCCCGCCAATAGTCCGGCGTTTCCTGGGAGTAGCCTTTTCTTCTTCACAATCGGTTCATCATCCAGCTTGGTGGCTTCCTGAATTAACGCATTTAAACGATGATGGGTATCCTGATCGAAAAAATCAGCTTTGCTATCCATTAAGCTGTCCCTGATCAGCTTGCCAATGCAGGATGATTTTGCCAACAGGGTTCCGAACTCCCGGAAATTCTCAAATGACTTTCCCTGTTTGACTTTTTTGGAAAAATCCTTCGTCGGCATTTTTCTGATGCGCAACTGGCTTCCGACTTTGTAATAAATGTGATTGCCGATACGACCTGTAAGTTCTCCGAATCCTTCTGATGTAGCCATAGTTCAGACGTTTTAAAAAATGAAAAAAATTCTTAATTCGTACTTTAAGAATAAATTCTATGTGATTATATTGATAGCTTAAACTTACCCAATATAAACACCCTCCTGATCAAAAGCAAGTTAAAAGCAAGTCTGAAGCAGGTCAAAAGCAGGTAACAGGCAAGGCTAAGCCCTGGGCAATCCAATTTAAACTGCATGTCCAACTATACCCGCTCTATCTATAAATAAGCTGTCCGTCAAGCATCAACGATAATCTATTATGGTTTAGACCATGATCAGGAAAAAGGACCCTTCTTAACCTCAAGATTTGATTTCATTAAAAAGCTATTTTAGGCTTATATTGCATTTCTGATTACGGACTGCTGGTTACCGGGAACCTGAACCAAGCGGATCCGAATCAAGCTCTTTAGACAACGATTTAAAAAAAATATCAACCGAACCTATTACTGCTTGTCAATGAAAATAATCCTTCGAATCTCCCCTACCCCGCTCTTTGCCTTCTTCCTCTTCACCGCAATCAACGTCTCTGCCCAGCAGAGCGTTTTGTCCGTGGAATCCATTATGCAGGACCCCAAATGGATGGGAACCTTTCCTTCCCAAGTAAGCTGGGATGAGCAGGGGGAACATATCTATTTCAACTACAACAGGGATCAGGATCCGGAAGATTCTTTGTACCGCATAA